>CAIQKV010000049.1 GCA_903872505.1 uncultured Opitutia bacterium | reverse complement strand
CCGGCGTCCAGCGCGGCGGCGAACCGCCGGCCCTCCGCCGGCGTGGCCAGCCCGCGCGCCGCGCGGCGCACGAAGACGTCGCGCACCGCGAGGTAGCGCCGGAACTCCAGGCTCGCCGCCAGGGGCGCGGGCAGCGGCCGCGCGGCCGCCAGGCGCGTGCAGGACTTTTCCTCGGCGCGGAAGGGCGCGAGGGGCTCGCGGCGCGAAACGGTGTCCCAGCGGTCGTTGACCTGCCAGCGCGGGTAGCCGCCGAAGGGATGGCGGTCGCTGGCGAGGGCCACCCGCGCCGCGGTGCGCGCGGATTTCTTCCCAAACACCCGCTCGAACCCGCGCGCCAGCATTTCCCGCGGCTCGGTCACGCCCGGGTTGAGCCAGAGGCAGGCCGCGGCGGCGTCCACCACGGTGGTCATCTCCATCGCGAGCCGGAAGGGTTCCCACGAGGTGACGAGCAGGCCGTCCGCACCGATGCGCCGGCCGTGCCGCCACCACGAGAGGATGTTTTCCAGCCGGTCGTGGAAATGCGGCAGCGGCTCGTAGCGCGCCGAGCCGTTCATCGGGCAGCCGTAGAGCGCGATCCCGCGCCGCCGCAGCGGCGTGGCGATGTCCGCCTCGGCGAAATTGAACAGCTCGACCCGCGGCCGCCGCGGGAACCCGTAGTAGTACCACTCGTAGACCGTTACGTCCGCTGGCAGCAGCGGGATCGCCTGGGGCAGGAAATACAGCATGTCGCCCCACAGGCCCATGCGCAGGCCGAGCGCGCGCGTCAGCGTGTGCAGCCGGTTCACGTGGCGGGCAAAATGCGCCGCGAGCCCGATGCGGGCGATCTCCCGCCGGCTGAGCGGGTGCCGGCCGAGGTCGAACGATTCGTCGAGCCCGACATGGACCTTGCCCGCGGTGCAGAACGGCGCCATGTCGCGCAGCAGCTTGGCCGCGACCTCGAGCGTGCGCGGGTGCAGCGGGCAGATCTGCCCGCCCGGGAACGGCGTGCCGTCGGGCCCGCGCAGCTCGTTCAGCTCGCGCAGCTCCGGCACCTTGATAAGATACTGGGTGTGCCCGAGGAGGTTGACGATCGGCACCACCTTGATGCCGGCGCGCGTCGCGGCCGCGACCAGGCGGGCGAACTGCTTGTAGCTGTAGGCGTCGCGCCGGGCCACGCCGGGCAGGCTCGGGTATTCGACCGCGTCCTCCAGGTGCAGGTGCAGCTCTTGGTAGCCCCACGCGGCGTAGCGGGGCAGCTGCGCGAGCAGCCAGTCGAGCCGTTCGACCTGGCGGGCCAGGTCCCATTGGAACGAGCGGATCGGGGAAAACGCGGCGGGCATGGCAAGGGTGTAGCCGGGTCTTGAGTGGGGCGTAAAGCTCGACGTACACTGCCGCCCATGGACGTCACCATCCGGCACCTGTACATTTCCCCCGGCCACAATTTCTTCGGCCGGCACGGGCAGCCGGCGGCCGAAAACCCGACGGTCGAAGTGAAGGCGATCATGTGCCGCGCGGGCCACGGCGTGGAGGGCGACCGGTTCTTCGACTACAAGGAGAACTACCCGGGGCAGATCACGTTTTTCTCCTGGGACATCGTGGAGGCGGCCCGGAAAAAATTCGCCGTGCCGGCCCTGTCGCCGGGCGCCTTCCGCCGGAACGTCGTCCTCGCGGGCGTGGACATCACGCAGCTCATCGGCCGGCGCTTCACGCTCGGCGGTGTGGAATTTGAGGGCACGGTCGAGTCGAAGCCGTGCTACTGGATGGAGCAGGCGGTGGCGCCCGGGGCGGAGGCATGGCTGCGCGGCAACGGCGGCCTGCGCGCCCGGATCTTGAGCGACGGCCCGCTGGCCGTCGGCGCGACGAGCCTAGTGGTGCCCGAGCCGGTGGCGTAGCCACGCGATCCCGCCGGCCTCGTCGGCAAACGCCCCGTCGAGCTGCGCCTCAAACGCCTCGTCAAGGATCACCTTGAAGTCCGGGCCCGGCGCGCGGCCGAGCGTCACGAGGTGGCGGCCGAGCACCAGCGGACGCGGCGCGGATTTTTCCAGCTCCAACGCGTGGGCCTTGGCCTGCAGCTGGGCGATGCGCGCCAGGGTCGCGGGGTCGCGCAGGGGAGGGCGGGCGGCGTGGTCGGCCAGCATGACCAGCGCGAGCTCGTCGATCGTCGCGGGCGCCAGCCGGCGGGCGAGCCGGCGCACGCTCGTGTCGGTGAACTCGGTCTGCCCGTGATGGTGCGCGAGGTGGTTGACGACCAGCGCGCATACCGGCGCCGTGAGCTCGAGCGGCGCCCCGATCCGGCGGAGAAATGCCTCCGCAAACGGGCCGCCCGCCGCCTCGTGGCCGGGGCTGATCCAGCGCAGCTGCCCGCGCCGCTCGGCTCGCGCCGTCGTCGCGGGCTTGCCGAAATCGTGGGCCAGCACGGCGAGGGTCAGCCGCCGCCGGAGCGCGGCGCCGCCGGCCTGCCACACGGGGAGCGCGACCAGCGCGTCGAGGCTGAGCGCGGTGTGGGTGAACACGTCGCCCTCGGGATGCCACTCCGGCTCCTGCGGCGTGCCGCGGAGCGCGGCGACCTCGGGGAAGTGCCGCAGCCAGCCGGTTTCCTCCAGCACGGCGAGGCCGCGGGACGGCACGGTGGATTTCACGGCCCACTTGTCCCATTCACCCCACACGCGCTCGACGGGCAGCTCGGCGTAGGTGTTCGCGATGCTCCGGCAGAGGGCCGCGGTTTCGGGGGCCAGCGTGAGGTTGAAGCGCGCGGCGAGCTGGAAGGCCCGCAGCACCCGCAGCGGATCCTCCACAAAGGCCGCGCTGGTGTGCCGCAGCACGCGCGCCTTCAGGTCGGCCTCGCCGCCGTGCGGGTCGATGAGGGCGCCGGTAAACGGGTCCCAGGCGATGGCGTTCAGGGTGAAATCCCGCCGCGCCGTCGCCTCGGCGTCGCTCAGGCCCGGATCCGGCGCCACCGCAAAGCCGCGGTGGCCGGCACCGGTCTTCGACTCGCGCCGCGGCAGGCTGAAGTCGTACTCCGCGCCGCCGGCGCTGCGCACCTTGATGACGCCGAAGCTGCGGCCGACCACGTCGGTCGCGCCGAAGCGGGCGAGCGCGCGGTGCAGCGCCTCGAAATCGACGCCCGCCACTTCCACATCGAAGTCCTTTGACGGCAGCCCGAGCAGCCAGTCGCGCACGCCGCCGCCCACGAGCCGCGGGCGGCCCACGCGGCGCACGGCCTCCAGCATGGCGCGCAGATCGGCGGGCAGCTGCATGGCTCAGGTCTCCTCTTTGGCGAGGGCGGCGGCGCACACACACGCCCAGCCGACGAGAAAAGCGACTCCGCCGAGCGGCGTCACCGGGCCCAGCCAGCGCGGACCGCCCACCGCCAGGCCGTAGAGCGACCCGCTGAAAAGCACGATGCCGGCGCACCAGCAGAGGGCCGCCCAGCCAACGTAGCGCCGCGACCCGCCCGTTGCCGAGCGCAGCCAGATGGCGGCGGCGAACAGGGCCACGGCGTGCAGGAGTTGGTAGCGCGCCGCGGTCTCCCAAGCGGTAGTCATGCCCCGTTCCAGCAGGAAATCGCGCAGGGCATGGGCTCCGAAAGCCCCGGCCGCGACGCCGGTGGCGCCGAAGAACCCGGCGGCAAACAGGATTTGGCGGTGGTTCATGGCAAGTTGCTCTTACGCTCGCACATCCACCGGTCAAAACAAGGCTGGTCTTGCCCGGCCGGCCGGGCGGCGGGGGTGGCTATTTTGCCTCTGAAAACAGGGGTTGACACCCCCCCGCTAAACTTTTGTTCTTGGCCTCTTTTCCCATGAAAACCTTCCTCGCCAGCAAGGAGACGATCCAGTCCAAGTGGCATCTCATCGATGCCGAGGGCGTCGTCCTTGGCCGTCTTGCGGTCAAAGCCGCCAACCTCATCCGCGGCCGCCACAAGGCCTCCTACACCCCGACCGTCGACACCGGCGACCACGTGGTCGTCATCAATGCCGAGAAGGTCGTCCTGACCGGCAAGAAGGAAGAGAAGAACGAGTACATGTTCTTCTCCGGCTTCGTCGGCGGCGAGAGCTACCGCAAGCTCTCCCTGCAGCGCGAGCGCCATCCCGAGTTCATCCTCGAGCACGCCGTCAAGGGCATGCTCCCGAAGAACCGCATCGCGGCCAAGATGCTGACCAAGCTCCACGTTTTCGCCGGCCCGAAGCACACGCACGAGGCCCAGAACCCGATCAAGACGACCGTCTGACCTGCCCATGACCACCGCCACCAACGTTTTCCTCGGCACCGGCCGCCGCAAGACTTCCACCGCCCGGGTCCGCCTTTCCGAAGGCTCCGGCAAGCTCACGGTCAACGGCCGTGACTTCGAGGACTACTTTTCCCACGAGAATTTCGCCAAGCAGGCCTATGCGCCGCTCAACACTGTCGACCTCCGCGAGAAGATCGACGTGAAGGTCAACGTCGCCGGCGGCGGCGTCGCCGGCCAGGCCGGTGCGGTCGCGCACGGCATCGCCCGCGCCCTCCAGAAGCTTAATCCCGAACTGCGCGCCGCCCTGAAGAAGGCCGGCCACATCACCCGCGATCCCCGCGAAAAAGAGCGCAAAAAGCCCGGCCAGCCCGGCGCCCGCAAGCGCTTCCAGTTCTCGAAGCGCTGAGTTGCGCAACTCCTTGTTCCCAGCCGCCTTCGCCCTGTGCGTCGGCGGCTTTTTTGTGCCCTGTACTTCGCGATCTGACCGGGTTGGTCCCCGTTGGAACCCAAATGCATATTGTCATAAACATCGGTTGGCCCGTTGTCTGCTAAGGAGAGGGGAGGGTCGCCACCTGACGGACCCCGCACCGACACCCAACACCACACCATGAAGCTGAAAACCAACCTCGTTCTCACCAGTATCGCCCTCGCCTTGGGGGCGTTGTCCGCCAGCGGCCAGACCGCCGCCACCACGGCTCCGGCTCCCGAGCCGGCGCCCACCTCATCCTGGACCGTCACCCCGGCCTTCGTCTCCACCTACATGTTCCGCGGCGTGCGCCTCGGCGGCACGTCGTTCGAGCCGAACATCGAATACGACTCCGGCAACCTCGGGCTGGGCGTGTGGATGAATTTTCCCGTGGCGGACAAGGTGCCCGGCGTCTCGGACCCCGAGATCGATCCCTACGGTTACTACACGATCACGGTCAACGACAGCACGAGCCTCGTGCCCGGCTTCACCTGGTACAATTACCCGAACGCCGACCGAGCCCTGGGTTTCTACAAATCCACCTTCGAACCCAGCCTGGCCCTCAACTACACGGTGGCCGGCGTCAAGTTCACCCCGAAGATCTACTACGACTTCGTGCTGAAGGGCCCCACGTATGAACTCAGCGCCAGCTTTGCGGTGCCGCTGAAGGACCTCGGCACGGAGCTGGATTTCGCCGCGACCTTCGGGACTTACATCTGGGACAAGGCCGCCGAAAATACGTCGCCGGAGCTCAAAAACTACGGCGACTATTGCCTGATCGGCGTCTCCGCGCCGTTTGCCCTCACCAAGGACTCCAAGCTCATCGTGGGCCTGGCCTACACCGAGGGGACCAATAACTTCTACAAGCAGGGCAGCGCGCCGAAGTCGGAGAACACCGCGGCGGTCGGCCGCGGCGTGGTGACCGTCAGCTACGCCTACACCTTCTGATCGCGTGTCGGGTTGGTTGATTTCGAGCGGCCCGCCCTGACTGGGGCGGGCCGCTCCTGTTTCTGCGGGTGAAGGCGCGGCTTTTGTTGGTCGGGGTTTATCCCCGACATCCGGGGTCGGAATGTCGGGCGTAAAGCCCGACCTACGTCGATCAACGGTCTAAAAATCCTGCTGGATTCCCCGCATGTCCTGCGCGACTGTGTCCGGTCATGAAGCGTTGTCCTCCGGGCACGCAGTTGAACTTCGATCCGCGCCAACTTTCCTCCGCAGCATAACAACTCAATGAAAACCAAGGTCTTCGTCGATGGCGAGGCAGGCACCACTGGACTAGAAATCCGGGAGCGCCTCGCGCTGTGTTCGGATATCGAGGTCATCCAAATCGACCCGGCTCGCCGCAAGGACGCCTCAGCGCGGGCCGAATGCTTGAATGCGGCCGATATCGCTTTTCTCTGCCTGCCCGACGATGCCGCGCGCGAATCGGCCGCATTGGTTCAGAATCCCCGGACCTGCGTCATTGATGCGTCCACCGCCCATCGGTCTGATCCCAACTGGGCCTACGGCGTGCCCGAGTTGTCGCCGAGTTATCGGGCCGCGCTGCGCACCGGCAAGCGCATCGCCAACCCTGGCTGCCATGCCACCGGTTTCGTCCTCGCGATCCGGCCGCTGGTCCAACGCGGAATCATCCCGGCCGGCTTCGTGCTCCCGTGCCTTTCGCTCACCGGTTATAGCGGCGGAGGCAAGAAACTCATTGCGTCTTACAACCAATCGCCGCTTCCGGCGTCCTTGCAGAGCCCGCGGCCCTATGCGCTCGGACTGCGTCACAAGCATCTGCCCGAGATGACGGCGCACACCGGCCTGACTTCGGCGCCCGTTTTTGTGCCGGTTGTCGCTAATTTTTACCGGGGGCTGCTCCTCACGTTCCCCCTCGCGCTCGGCCAGTTCCCCTCCCGGCCGCAGGCGGTGGAGCTGCATCGAATCCTCGCTGAAACGTACGCCGGCGAGAAATTTGTCCGCGTGCTCCCGTTCGCCGATGAGTCGATCCTGGATGGTGAATCCTTCGATATTCAGGCGTGCAACGGCACCAACCGCTGCGACATCGCCTTGTTTGCGGATGGGGAACGCACAGCCCTGATGGTGCGCCTGGACAATCTTGGCAAAGGTGCTTCCGGTGCCGCTATCCAGTGCATGAATCTCCACCTCGGCCTGGATGAAGGCGCGGGCTTGAAAGCTGAATAGCCGAAGGCCCGTCTATGCCTTCGCGCGGTTGGTTCGCGGTGGCAGGGCGGAGCGATTACTTGCGGAATGGGATGAGTGACAATCCGGTGACGCTACCGGTGCGCCCTTTCGCTCTGAAAACCTGCTTGTCAGCCGCGGGTGAATCCCGCACTTCTCATCCCTCAAAAATTGTGAACGGCGCGGAAAAATAAACCGGGATACATCGTCCCGCTCCGCCCTTCTTCCCGTCAACGCCAGCCCATCATGATCGAGTTCAAAAACAAAATCCTCTTCGTCGGTTACGGCGCGGTCGCCGAGTGCACCCTGCCGATCCTCTTCAAGCACCTCAAGGTGCCCGCGAAGAACGTCACGATCATGGACTTCGAGAACCGCGCGGCGAAGCTGAAGCCCTGGACCAAGAAGGGCGTCCGCTTTGTGCGCGACCGCGTCACCGAGGCCAACATGGGCAAGCTGCTCGCGAAGTACGTCGGCGCCGGCGACATCCTGATCGACCTCGCCTGGAACATCGACGCGCTCGAGATCCTGCAGTGGTGCCGCGACCACGGCGTGATGTACATCAACACCTCCACCGAGCTCTGGGATCCCTACAAGACCGGCTCCCACCCGACGGAGAAGACGCTGTACTGGCGCCACATGAACCTCCGCAAGATGACGGCGAAGTGGAAGGGCAAGGGCGCGACGGCCGTCATCGAGCACGGCGCGAACCCCGGCCTCATCTCCCATTTCGTCAAGCAGGGCCTGATCGACATCGGCAAGAAGCTGATCGCCGACAAAAAGGTGAAGGG
Source organism: uncultured Opitutia bacterium (assembly GCA_903872505.1). Classification (GTDB taxonomy): domain Bacteria; phylum Verrucomicrobiota; class Verrucomicrobiia; order Opitutales; family Opitutaceae; genus Opi-474. The sequence goes on along the minus strand of CAIQKV010000049.1, from coordinate 1,170 downwards.
CGCCGCCGCCAGGAAGATCACCGAGCTGAGCCAGACCGGCCAGTTCAACGTCCTCGCCCAGACGCTGGGCGTGAAGGTCATCCACTGCTCCGAGCGCGACACGCAGATCACCGACCAGCCGAAGCAGGTGGATGAGTTCGTGAACACGTGGTCCATCGAGGGCTTCCGCGAGGAAGGCACCACGACCGCCGAGATGGGCTGGGGCACGCACGAGAAGACGCTCCCGAAGTACGCCTACCAGCACACCAACGGCCCGAAGAACCAGATCTGCCTCGCGCGCATGGGCATCAACACCTGGGTGCGCTCGTATGTCCCGGGCTGGGATATCCAGGGCATGGTCGTCCGCCACGGCGAGGCGTTCACCATCTCCGACAAGCTCACGGTCTGGAAGAACGGCAAGGCCGTCTACCGCCCGACGATGCACTACGCGTACTGCCCCTGCGACGAGGCCATTTCCTCGCTGCACGAGATGCGCGGCTACAATTACAAGCTGAACGTCAACCAGCGCATCATGAACGACGAGATCACGAGCGGCGCCGACGTCCTCGGCGCGCTGATCATGGGCCACCCCTACAAGTCGTGGTGGGTCGGCAGCGACCTCAGCATCGAGGAGTCCCGCCGCCTTGTCCCGCACCAGAACGCGACGACGATGCAGGTGGCGATCTCCGTCACCGCCGCGCTGATGTGGATGATCCAGAACCCGATGGAAAGCGTCTGCGTCGCCGACGACCTCCCGCACGACTACATCCTGAAGATCTCGAAGCCGTATCTCGGCAAGTGGATCTCGAAGCCGTACGACTGGACGCCGTTGCAGCGCCGCGACTCGACCTTCGACAAGTTTGCGAAGCCCGACCTCGACCCGAAGGATCCCTGGCAGTTCAAGAACTTCCTGATCTCCGACGCCGGGTGAGGCGCGCCCCGATGATCGCGAAGTCCCTCCTGCAGAAACTGGCGCGGAAGCACGGCACGCCGCTCTTCGTGATCGATCACGACGAGCTGCGGAAAAACTACCGCCAGTTCCGGAAATACCTGCCACGCGTGCAGGTCTACTTCGCGGTCAAGGCCAACTCCGACCCCGCGATCGTCCGCACGCTGTTCAAGGAGGGCTCCAGCTTCGACGTCGCCTCGATGCCGGAGTTCAAGATCGTCCACGAGAACATCAAGCACCTG
>CAIQKV010000048.1 GCA_903872505.1 uncultured Opitutia bacterium | reverse complement strand
GGGTTTGCGATGTCAGGAGATCGTTGCCCGCGCCAGGGCACGGCGGGAAATTCATCCGATTTCGCTTCGAGAATTGACGCCGAACGGCCACCCGATACGTTGGGGACAACGCGTTAAAACGCACCTACCGCCCCATGAATGGGGACCGTGAAGTAGCCTGACAGGGTCAGGATCGCCTGCGGGCCGCGGCCGAATTTCGGCGCGACAAGATCCCCGATAGTTCAACCCCATTCAGCCATGACCATTCCCATCCTGCATTCGTCACGTCTCCAAACTCCGTCGTCAACCGCGGCAGCCAGCGCCGAGGGGCATCTGCTCCTCACGCTCAATCAAACCGCTCAGTCGCTGTCGATTTCCAAGCGAACCCTGAATCGCCTGATCGCCGGGGGCACTTTCCCCGCTCCGTTGAAAATCGGCCGTTCGTCGCGCATCGCGCGCGAAGACATCGCCGGCTACCTCGAAACCCTTCGCCGCGAGCGCGGCGACAAAATTGGCACGTCATGAGCAAGGTATTCCGCACCCGCGTCTACAAACGCACCCGTGAGAGCCACGGGAAGACCGTCACCACCTATCGCGGGTACTACACCCTTGAAGCCAACGGCGTCCGCGTCTGGAAGGTTCTTGGAACGCCCGACAAGGCCATTGCCGAGAAACGCATCACGGAGTTCGCGCTCCAGGCGCAACGCGAGCAGGAGGGCTTCGCGGCACCGCGTGCCATGCGGGAAGCCGCGGCCAAGACACTCTTCGTTTTGGCGGACGAATATCAGGCCGAGCTGGCCTGTCGTGGCGTCGCCAAGAAACATTTGCGCGACACGATCGTGCGGATTCGTCGAATCGCCGCCGAAGCCCGCTGGCGCTCCGTGTCGGACATCACGGCGGATTCCTTTGTGAGGTGGCGGGCAACGCTGATGTGTGCGCCCAAGACCAAGAAGGAGTATCAGATTTCCCTGAACGCGTTCCTGAACTGGCTCGCGAACATCGGGCGCATCGCCGGCAACCCGATTGCCAAGGTCGAGAAGGTGCCGACCCGGGGTAAGCAGGTGAGGCCATACCGAGCGTTCACGGAAGCGGAACTGGCACGATTGTTCGATGTGGCGGGAAAGCGGCTGCTCGCCTATCAGATGCTGCTCTACACCGGTCAGCGCAAATCCGAGGTGCGCGCGTTGGTGTGGGACGATCTCCACCTGGAGATTGAAAAGCCCTATGTGCTCTTCCGGGTCGACACGATGAAGGACGACGAGAAGAGGGCAGTGCCCCTCCGGCGTGAACTGGCGGCCCAGCTCCTGGCGTTCCGGCCGAAGGATTTCAAGCCGACTCAGCGGGTGTTTTGGTGGTGCTGGCCGACCTACGATGTCCTGATCAGCGATTTCAAGCGGGCGGGCATCGAGCGAAAAGACGGACTCGGCCGCGTGGTTCACTTCCACTCGTTTCGCAAGACGATGCAGACCCTTGGCGTGCGCTGCGGAATCAACCAACGGGCGGCCCAGGAAATCCTTGGTCACTCCGATGCGAACCTGACCGCGCAGGCTTACACGGACGTGGCTTCACTCCAGCTCCACGACGAAATCGCCAAGCTGCCGTGGATCCCGGCTGGTCAAATTGTGCCCCTAGCTGGTGAAATTGTGCCAACGATTTGGGCACAGTGTGGGGCACACTTTTCAGGCGTACCGAGTCCCGTGGTGTCACTCGCTGACATTTTGCGTCAACTACAGGTTTTGTCAGAAGCCACTGGCACCAATGGTTTAGGGCACCAATTGGCGCCCTCTGGCGCTTCTGGTCAAATTTTGGAAATGGCTGCCCGGGCTGGGATCGAACCAGCGACCAAGTGATTAACAGTCACCTGCTCTGCCACTGAGCTACCGGGCAACGTGGCTCTCCGCCCGGCTTGCGTCGGGCGAAAGAGGCCACGAAAAACAGAGCGGCGCACCGGGTTGTCAATGCCCGTTTTACCCCGCACCGGCGAAAATCGCCCGCCCGGCGAAGTTTTGGTTGCTTTCAGGCCGTCCGACCGTATCACCTGACCCTCTTTTCCACTACGCCTGCCCTCAATTCCGGGGCGACAGGGGGAACGAAAATCATGAACCAACAGTACAAACTCAACGTCGCAGCGCGCGCCCAGACGGGCCGCAGCGCCTCCCGCCGCCTGCGCAAAGCCAACCGCGTTCCCGCGATCCTCTACGGGAAGCACACCAGCCCCGAGTCGCTCTCCATTGAGGGCCCGGAGTTTGTCCGCCTCCTCCGCTCCGTGGCCGGCCGCGCCGTCCTCGTCGAGCTCGAGCGCGCCGACAAGCCCGACAAGGCGCTGACCTTCGTCCAGGAGATCCAGCGCGACCCGATGACCGACAAGTACCTCCATGTGGACTTCCAGGAGGTCAAGCCGGACGAGAAATTTGAAATCCGCGTGCCGATCCAGATCACTGGCGAGTCGTTTGGCGTGAAGAACCAGAGCGGCGTGCTCGAGACCAACGCGCACCAGATCCGCATCCGCTGCCTGCCGAAGGACCTGCCGGAGTTCATCATCGTCGACGTCACCGAACTCAAGGTCGGGGAAGCGATCAAGGTGGGTGAAATGAAGCCCATTGCCGGCGTCGAGTTTCTCGATACCAAGGGCCAGCCCGTCGTTTCGTGCGTCGAGCCCGTGGCCGAGATCGTGCAGGAAGTGGTCGCCGCCGCCGTGCCCGTCGAGGGTG
>CAIQKV010000047.1 GCA_903872505.1 uncultured Opitutia bacterium | reverse complement strand
CTCTCGAACACGATCACGAGGCGATGGCCGCTGCTGACGACCCAGTCGTGCATCTTCACGAGTTCGCCCTGCAGCCGGAAGAGTTCCCGGAAATACTTGCTGCGGCTCGCGCTGGCCGCGCCCGTCTCGATCTTCCGGCCCGGCTGGCTGGGATCGGGGCTTTCCCAGTCCTCGCGCTCCATCTCGTACTCCTCGTCGTAATCATCGATGAGTTCACGGTGGACGCGCCGGATCAGCTGGTTGTCGCGGCTCGGAGTCTCCTTGGGCATGGAATAAGGAATGGATGCAATTGGGAGGTAAGTCGAGTTCCCGGGCGCCGCCAAATATCCCCGGGGGGCGGATTTAACCTGGCCGTAACCTGAGATGCCAAGGGGGAATCCGGCGGATCGCCGACGCGACCGGCCGCCGAGGCCGAGAGAGAGGTCCGCACCGCCCCCGGTGAACCCCCGAATCACGCTCCCGCGTCTGAGCAAGGGATGCGCAGCAAATCCAGTGGCGGGACGGAGACAGCGGGGCTATACTTCCCGATGAGGGAAACTGATGGTCCGGAGGTTCCCTCCCGATTGGCGCCGCCCAGCCGGACTCAACCCAGTTGCCTCAACCCCTCCACCCCATGACCTCGCATCCCTTCCTCGACCATGGCCTCACCATCTTCAAGACACGCCTGGGGACCCCTGCGACCGAGGGCCATCCCGCGCTCAGCGATTCCAGCAGCCTGTTTGTCACCATTTCCCGCGAGGCCTGCGCGGGAGCCACCACGCTCGGGCAGCACCTGCTGCCGCTCCTGAATGCGGAAATGGCCGGGGAGGGCCGGGCCTGGATCTTCCTCGACCGGAACCTCCTGACCCGGGTCCTCGCCCACGACTCCCTGCCGGAAGAATTGGAGAAATTCCTGCCGGAGGAGCGGGTGTCGGAGATTCAGGCCATCATCGGTGAAATCGTCGGGCTGCACCCGCCGCTCTGGGAATTGGAGCAGCAGGTGTCCAAGGGCATTTACCAGCTGGCCCGCCTCGGCTGCGTGATCTTTGCCGGCCGCGCCGCCCATCTCGTCACGCGCGACCTGCCCGACGGCTTCCACCTCCGCCTTATCGCCCCGCTGGAGGTGCGCATCGCGCGCCTCCAGGCCATGCAGGGCTGCGATCGTGCGGCCGCCAAGAAGTTCCTGGAGGAGACGGACCGCGCCCGAAAGCGCTACGTGCTGTCCAACTTCGGGCAGGACATCAACGACCCGCACACGTACGACCTCGTCATCAACACCGAGCACATTCCGCCCGAGACCGCCGCGCAGCTGGTGCTGCAGGCGATGCGGGACAAGGTCGCGAACCGGGCGCTGCCGGCCCACCAGTCTAGGCAGACGCAGGCCGCGTCCTAGCGACGTTGGGCAGGAAACCGGTGAGCAGGCCGATCAGCGGCAGGAAGCCGCAGACAAAGAAGACGTATTCGATGCCGGTGTGGTCGGCCAGCCGGCCCAGCCCGGCGGCGGCGAGGCCGCTGACCCCGAAGTTGAAGCCGAAGAAGAGGCCGGCCATCAGCCCGACCTTTCCCGGGACCAGTTCCTGCGCATACACGAGGATGGCCGAGAACGCTGAGGCGAGGACCAGGCCGATCACCACGCTCAGCAACACCGTCGCCACCAGCCCGACGTGCGGCAGCAGCAGCGAGAACGGGGCGGCGCCAAGGATGGAGAACCAGATGACGTACTTGCGGCCGAAGCGGTCGCCCAGCGGGCCGCCGAGGATCGTGCCGGCCGCCACGGCGAAGAGGAAGACGAAGAGCAGGATCTGCGCGCCCGGCACCGAGACGTGGAATTTGTGGATCAGGTAGAACGTGTAGTAGTTGGTCAGGCTGACCAGGTAGAAATATTTTGAGAACAGCAGGGCGAAGAGGATGGCGAGCGAGGCGATGAGCCGGCCCCGCGGGACGGCGGGCCCGCTGGCGCGCTTCCGGGCCTGGACGCGCGCGTGATAGTGGGCGAGGCTACGCCGGTACCAGCCGCCCACGCGGATCAGGACCACGATGCCTGCGGCGGCCAGCAAGGTGAACCAGGCGAGCGAGCCCTGGCCCCACGGCACCACGATCAATGCGGCGGCCAGCGGACCGAGTGAGGAGCCGAGGTTGCCGCCGACCTGGAAGAGCGACTGGGCGAAGCCGTGGCGCGCGCCGGCCGCCATGTGCGCCACCCGCGAGGCCTCGGGATGAAAGATGGAGGAGCCGATGCCAACCAGCCCGGCCGCGAACAGGATGACCCCGTACTGGCTGGCGCGGGAGAGCAGGATGAGCCCGACGAGGGAGCAGCCCATGCCGATCGCCAGCGAGTAGGGCTTGGGCTGCCGGTCGGTGTAGAAGCCGACGAGCGGCTGGAGCAGCGAGGCGGCGCCCTGAAAGGTCAGCGTGATCAATCCGATCTGCGTGAAGGTGAGGCTGTAGCTGGTCTTGAGCAGCGGGTAGATGGCGGGCAGCAGCGACTGGAGGACATCGTTGACCAGATGGGAGAAACTGATCGCGAGCAGGACCGTCAGGACGGTCTTTTCGGCCGGGGCGGGCTCCGCGGGCGCGGCTTGCTCGGTGCTTTCCATGGGCAGCTTGCTAGCCATCCCTGTGCATCACGCAATGCTGGGCTGTGGCAAGGACCGCGCCGCCATGGCCGGCCGGATTATGACTTGCCCGCGGCCGCGTCGGCCTCGAGCAGCACGACCACGTCCCGCCGGCGCTCCTCGGGGGTGACGGCGAGGCGGAGGAGCCGGCCGTCCTTGAGCTCGCCCTCGACGACGGTCTGGCGGGGCAGGTGGAGCCGGAAGGCCACGTCCCACCGCTCGGCGGGCCAGGCGGGGAAGAGGAGGATTTTTTCGCCGACCGACTGGACCAGCATGGTTTGGAGCGCGAGTTGCGTCACGCTGCCGTGGTCGAAGTCCGGGACCCAGTCGTAGTTGGGCCCGAAGAAGCCCCGGAACCGGGCGGCGATGTTGCCCTTGTCGTTGGCGTTCTTGTTGACGTAAAACGCGGCGGCCTCGGTGAGCCCGAGCAGCGCGGCGTGCACGGCGTCCTGCCGCCAGCCGCCGGTGTCGGGAAACAGGCGCTTGGTGAAGGTCCATTGGGCGACCTCCAGGTCCGGCCGGCCGAGGCCGTAGAGCTTGAAGGGAAACACGGCGTAGAGCTCGGAATTTTCCGAGTTGCTGGGCACCGCCTCGTGCTTCTCGGCGGCGAGCAGCTTGGGCCGGCCTCCGCGCACGCCGATCGGCAGCGGCGGCAGGCGTGCGGCGAGCGCCCGCCACGCCGCCACGTCGGCCGGCTGCAGGCTGTTTCCGGGCAGGGCCAGCAGTTGCGGCAGCAGGTAATGCAGCGCGGCGATCTCGGGCATCGGGTTCTCCGCCTCCCACCAGGTCTCGAGCGCCTGGGCGGGGGCGAAGCGGAGCTTGCCGCTTGCGTCGTTTGCGTAGTGCTCGGCGCAAAACCTGAGCACAGCGCGGGCGATGGGGAGCAGCTCGTGCTCGAGCAGGGCCGTGTCGCCGGTGTGGGCGTGGGTCTCGAGCATGAGGGCGACGAGTTCCAGCCCGCTGGTCCAGTACCAGCGGATGTAGCGGTTTTCGATTTCGTGCGGCCCCTTGCCCGTGCGATCCCAGCCGAAGTTCGACGGGAGGTGGGTGCCCCAGAAGTAGAGCGTCTCGGGGAAAAACGCGCCGCCGTGGCCGAACCAGGTCTGCGTGCGGTGCTCGGCCAGCGGGAGCATGTCGCGGTACATCCGGAACAGCGGCCGCATCAGCTCATAGTCGCCGTTCGCCAGCAGCGCCCAATACATCAGCCGGGTGTTTTGGAACCAGTAGCCACCGCCCCACCGCCGGTAGTCGGCGTCGAAGTTCTCGTCCTTGAGGCCCCAGTCGGCGGTGAAGAGACCGCCGTTGAACTTCACGGGGTAGAGGCCGCGGCCGCAGCAGGCGACCAGGTAGCGCTGCCACTCGGCCTGCTGGGTAATGGTCGCGGCCTGGTCCCAATCGGGCGCGCGCGAGGCCGGGCGGATGTAACTGCGCGCCCAGAAATCCTTCCACCAATGCTGGTGGTCCCGCCAGAGGTCGGCGGGGGCCGGGGCCGCCGCGGCGGTGGCGGCCGCGCGAATCTGCTCCAGCCATTGCGCCACGGTCGCGGTCTGCGCCGCGTGCACGGCCACGGTCAGCGTGAGCGGGGTCACCCCGGCGGCGGCGCGCAGGGTGGTGTCGCCGGCCTTCGCCCAGCCCGCGCCGGCGAGGAAGCCGCCGAACGTCCGGTGCAGGAGCGGGTCGGAGGATTGGGCCTTGAGCGCGCCGAGCCCCTGCTGGTCAAGGCTGAGGCCCCAGACGGAGGTTTCGTTGCGCTGGTACCAGACGACGGCGTTGGGCTCGGAGGAAATCACCTGGTCGGGCAGGGCGACCAGCGGGACGGGACCGCCTTCGAGCCCGCAGGCGGCATGAGCCTCTTCTTTCGGGATCGCGCGGGGCGCGGTGCGCCAGGGATCAAGGCTGGCCGTCACCATGCACGGCTGGGTGCGGGTGAGCTCGATGACAAGCCGCGGCCAGTGGGCGTCGATCCAGAGCCGCACCGTGGCCGCCGGGGTCGAGATGAGGACGGAAGCGTCCGCCAGGGACAGCTTCTGTTCAAACTGCGTGCCGACGGGCAGCGCGGGATTCAGGCGCAGCCGCAGCCGGCCGATCTTGATCAGGCGCCCGAGATGATCCCACGCGTCGTTCTTCGCGAGGTAGATCCCGATGTCGCCGTTGGCCTCGGTCCAGACATTGGCGGCGATGTCGCCGTTGCCGAGGGGCAGGGAGTCGGCCGAGCCTTGGCCCGGGGTGGTCCAGATGACGTCGCCAGTCACGGCGGCATGCTCAGGGTGCGGGCCGGGCAGACGCAAGAAAACCCGCCGGGGGCCGGCGGGTTTTCCGAGAGACGGACCGGGGGCGCGGGATCAGACGGCCTTGGGCAGGTCGACGCCGTTGAACTCCACGGCGTGCGGATGATTCCGCTTCACCTTGTGCAGGTGGTGGCGCTTCCCGAGCATGCGGTCGAGCTTGTCCACCAGCAGCGAGACGGCCTTGTGGCACTCGTCGGACTCCACCGAGGCGTTGAGATCGGGGCCGTTGATCTCGACGTGACCCTTGGCCTTGAACCGGGCATCGATGTCTTCCTGCTTGTCAAACTCGAGCTCCACGCGGATCCGCACGATGCGTTCCTGGTGGCGGAATAATCGGCTGGCTTTCTCACGCACGAAAAATTTGAGGGACGGGGTCAAGTCGAGGTGAATGCCGGAGACGATCACTTCCTGCGGGTTTTGGCTGTTCATGTTTCTGGGTTTAGTCTGGGTTGAACCAAGTCAGGCCGGAAACGCCGGCCCGACGCGAAAATGTCGCGCTCAATATTGTGTCCAAGTTAAGCGAAGCGTTCCAACCGTTCTCCGCCGTCATCGTGACCGGGGGATCTTCCGGTATTGGAAAATCGTTCATTGAGCTACTGGCCAAGCTGCATCCGGACCTGCGGTTTTGCAACCTCTCCCGGCGCGAGCCGGCCATAAAAATTCGCGGCTTAAGATTGAACCATTTCCCGTGCGATCTGTCCCAGCCGGCAGCCATCGGGCGGGCGGCGGGGGAGGTGGCGGCGTTTCTCGGGCAGGTCGCGCCCACGGGCCGGCTCCTGCTCATCAACAACAGCGGCTTCGGCGCCTACGGCCGCTTTCCCGCGCCCAACCTGGGGCACCAGCTGGAGATGCTCGATGTGAACATCCGCGGTCTGGTGGACCTGACCGGGCGGATGCTGCCGCTGCTACAGGCGCGCGGCGGGGCGATCATCAACGTGGCCTCGACCGCCGCGTTCCAGCCCACGCCCTACCTGGCGACCTACGGGGCGTCGAAGGCCTTCGTGCTGCACTGGAGCCTCGCGCTCAACGAGGAGCTGCGCGGCACGGGGGTGCGCGCGCTGGCGGTCTGCCCGGGGCCGACGACGACGGACTTTTCCCGGCGCGCCGGGCTGCAGTCGGGTTCGGTCTCGCCCGCGCTGAGCATGACGTGCGAGCAGGTGGTGGAGGCTTCGCTGCGGGCCTTGGCGGCCGGCCGGAGCCAGGTGGTCACCGGCTGGAAGAACCGGGTGACCGCCTTCGTCGGGTCAAAACTGCCCAAGCCGCTGGTGGCCCGCGCGGCCGCCAAGGTGCTCGCGCGCTACCAGGCGAAGCAGGTGGGAAAATGAGCGCGGAGCTGCCGGCCGCGCCGGAGGATTTTCACGCCAATTCGCAGCGCGCCTGCGCCTGGCCCCGCCGCCCGAAGCAGGGGCCGGTGCGGATGATCGCGCCGGAGGAGCTGCGCAGCTGGATCGTCCACGAGGACGACCGCCTGCTGGTCGTGGCCAAGCCGGGCGACGCGGTCTGCCACCCGTCGAAGGCCGGGCCGTGGTCCAGCCTGGTCGGCGCGGCGCGCGAGTACACCGGGCTCCCGGTGATGCACCTCGTCTTCCGGCTGGACCGCGAGACCAGCGGCGTGGTCGTGCTGGCGAAGGACCCGAAAATGGCCAGCCGGCTGCAGACGGCGATGCAGGAGCGGAAGGTCGGCAAGGTCTACACGGCCATTCTCACCGGCGAGCTGGCGGGACCGGTGACGGTGGACCAGCCGCTCGGGGACGACACCGCCAGCGTGGTGTTTGTGAAGTCAGCCGTGCGCCCCGACGGGCAGGCGGCGGTCACGCATTTCACGCCGGTCGCGGCGGGCGACGGCTTCACCCTCGTGCGTGTGGTGACGGACACCGGCCGCAAGCACCAGATTCGGGCGCACGCGCAGTGGCTGGGGCATGCGCTCGTGGGCGACAAGATCTACGGGCCGGATGCGCGGCTCTATCTCGAGTTCATCGACCACGGCTGGACCCCGGCACTGGCGGCCCGGCTGCTGCTGCCCCGGCAGGCGCTGCACTGCGCGGAGATCGACCTGCGGCCGGCGGGCCTGCCGCACGTCTTCAGTGCGCCGCTGCCGGAGGACCTGCGGGCGTTTTGTGCCAGTCGCGGATGGTCAGGTTGAGGGCGGTCTCGAGGGCGGCGCGATGCGCGGCAATGCGCTGCGCGAGCGGAAACGCGGACGGCGACTCGAGCGTGTAGGTCAGCGCCGTGTGGTGATTGAGCAGGTAGATCGCTTCCGGCCATTTTTCCCGCAGGAGCGGGTCGCTGATGGGCCGGATGATGCCGCCCTGGGCCTCGCGGCCGTCGATGACCGGGCTCTGGTCGATGGGGCAGATGCCGGCCAGGGCGGCGAGCATCGGCTCGGCGAGGCTGGGCCGGTGCCCGGGGTTGAGCTCGTAGAGGTAGTAGCCCGTGGATTCCCAGTCCTCGTGCACCGACAGGGTCACGTCAAAGCGGGGCTGGCGCCGCAGCCAGCCGACGTGCGCGCTGATCTCCGCGGAATCGAGGTGCTTGTAGTCGCGGTTCAGGTCCAGGCCGCCGGCGTTCTCGCGGGTGCCGCGGGCGTGGCCGTGCGGGTTGAGGATCGGGCAGAGGAACCAGTTGGCGCGCGCGTCAAACACCCCGGCCTCGAGCAGTTCGAGCAGCACCAGCGGCGGCGCGGGCTCGTCGCCGTGGATGCCGGCCGAAAGGTAGATGCGCGGGCGGGGGCCGGGCGTGCGCTTGGTCAGGGCCAGCAGCGGGATGCCGGCCGACTCGCCGAACCACTCGACGCGGAAGCCCCCGGCCTGTCCCGCCGCGGTGAGGCGGGCGGCCAGGGCGGCGGGATCGAGGGGTGCGGCTTTGACAGGAGTCACGCCGTGGTTCTTGCTGGCCGTTTTCCCGAAGCTCAAGCCACAATCCGATCCCCCGCGCCATGCCCCCAGTCCGCGTCCGCTTTGCCCCCAGCCCCACGGGTTTCTTCCACATCGGCAGCGCCCGCACGGCGCTGTTCAACTGGCTCTACGCGCGGCACACGGGCGGCGTGTTCGTGCTGCGGATCGAGGACACCGACAAGGAGCGCAACAGCGAGCAGTTCTACAACCTGATCTACGACGCACTCACCTGGCTCGGCCTCGGCTGGGACGAGGGCCCGCGCGTCGGCGGGGCCCACGGCCCCTATCTCCAGAGCGAGCGCGCCGGCATCTACCGGGAGTACCTGGAGAAGCTCAAGGCGACCGGCCGCACCTACGAGAAGGACGGGGCGATCTACTTCCGGCTCCTCGGCGAGCGCTCCGAGGTGTTCGACGAGCACCGCCAGAAGACCGTCACCAAGGTCCAGGCCGCGCCGACGGTGATCGACGACCTGATCCGCGGCCGCGTGGAGCGGGTGGAGGACGAAGACTTCGTCATCGTGCGCTCGGACGGCAACCCGGTGTTCCACTTCGTGAATGTCGTGGACGACATCACCATGCAGATCAGCCACGTGATCCGCGGGGAGGATCATCTCTCGAACACGAGCAAGCACGTGGAGCTGTTCAAGGCGCTCGGCGCGCCCGTGCCCCAGTTCGCGCACATCCCACTCATCCTGAAACAGAACGGGCCGGGCAAGATGTCGAAGCGCGACCAAGGCGCGCTCGTCGAGGAATACCAGAAACGCGGCTACCTGCCGGAGGCGCTGGTGAACTTCCTCGCGCTGCTCGGCTGGAATCCCGGCGACGACCGCGAGAAGCTGCCGATCGCGGAGATCATCCGCCTGTTCGACCTGCCGGGCGTCAACCAGAGCAACGCGCGCTTCGACGACAAGAAACTCGCGCACATGAACATGGTCTACCTGCTGGAGCTGCCGGCCGACCGGTTCATGGCCCTGGCGAAGGATTATTTTGCCCGGCACCCGGCGGTGCCGGCGCTTCAGGACGAGGCGTATTTCCGCGAGGTGATGCTGCTCGCGCAGCCGAAGCTCAAGGGCCTCGAGGAACTGCCCGCCTACACGGCGTATTTCTTCACCGAGGACTATCCGATCGACGAGAAGGTGAAGGCGAAAGTCTTGGCCAAGGGCGACCCGAAGGCGCGGCTGGCCGAGTTGATCGCGGCGCTGCCGGCGATGGATTTCTCGAGCGATGCCGCCGTCGAGGAGGGAATCAAGGCGCTGGCGGCGAAGAATAACCTCGGCTTTGGCGATTATCAGGCCGTGGCGCGGCTGGCGGTCTCCGGAACCAACGTGGGCCCCAGCATCACCGGCATGTTCCGCGTGCTGGGTCGCGACCGGGTGGGAAAGCGGCTCGAGCGGTTCCTGGCGGCGGTTTGACGCCGTCGCGGCGAAATCGCCCGACTGTTGTTTTCACTTGTGTAACCTCCGCCGGGTTGCCACGTCACAGCCCGCACATGAAAAAATTCCTGATTCTCTGTTCGGTTTTGTTCGGTCTCGCCACGACGGGTCTGCTGGCCGAGGACGCGGTGGTCTCACTGCCGGCTCCCGCCACCCCGCCGCCTCCTCCGGCGAGTACCACCGGCTCCAGCACTGCTGGCTCCGGCCACAAGCACGACGGCAAGGGCCACAAGAAACACCACAAGCACAAGTCCGACAGCACGCCGACCACGCCGCCGAGGTCCTGAGCGCCGGGCTGGGAGCGTTTTAGTCCGGCCAGAAGCACAGCGCGACCTCATCCCAAGTTTCGCTGCGGGAAGCCCCGGGCACCAGATCAAGGCAGGCCGCGATGTCGCCCAGGGGATGGATGAGGGTGTTGACCATGAGCGCGGGCCGGAGGCGGGCGAGGTTCGCGCTACTGCCAGCGGCATAGCCGTCGAGCAGGGCATGCACGATCGTTCGGTCGCCGGGTTCCAGGAGGACGGACGCGGCGGTGAGATCAAACCAGGGGTCGCCGCGCATGGCGTTGCCGAAATCAATCATGCCGGAGATGGACCAGCCATCCGGGTCGGACCGCACGAGGAGATTGACCGGTGCCAGATCGCCGTGCAGCAGCACGCGGCTGGCGTCAGCGACCGCCGTCCCGTGGGCGTGAAAGTAGCGCGGGCCGTCGGCGAGGAGCGCCGGGGACAGCCGCGCGACCGAGGGCCGCGTCGTCCACCGAGCAAACGAAGCATGGCAGAAGGCGGTCCAGTCGATGCCTCCGGGATTCACCCCGGTCTGGGGCAACGCATGGAGGGAGGCGAGCAGCCGCCCAAATTCACCGGCCAGGCGCAGACGTTGCCCCGGGGGCACGTCCGGCCAGGCGCGCTGCAGCGTGATCCCGGCCATCCGGGTCAGGAGGAGATACTGCCAGTCCTCGATGTCGCCGTGACCGATCAGCCGGGGCGCGGGGGAATGCGGGTACGGGGCCAGAAACGTGAGCAGGTCGATCTCCTGCTGGACCAGCGTGCCGCCGAGCCGGGGCACCAGCTTGACGACGAATCCGTCCCCGAGCGCGAAGACCGGGCTCTCGCCATCCGCAAAACGGGTGGCGGGGCCGCTGGGGATGCCGTGACGCCGCGCGATCTCGTCGAGGGCCGGCTGCCAGTCGGCGATGCCGCGCGAGCGCTCCCGATAGAAATCCGCGGCGGACGCGATCGCGGGGAGCAGTCGGGACATGGTCCGGGCGGTCACTTCGCCCAGGTGTCCTTGAGCGAGATGGTGCGGTTGAAGACGAGCCGGCCGGGCGCGGAATCCTTCACGTCAGGCGTGAAGTAACCGAGGCGCTCGAACTGGAAGGATTGGCCCGGGGTCGCACCCGCCAGGGAGGGCTCGAGCCTAGCCGTCACGGTGTCCAGCGAGTGGGGATTGATGAACTGGAGAAAATTTTCGTCCAGACCCGGCTCGGGCACCGTGAACAGGCGGTCGTACAGCCGCACCTCCGCGGCGATGCATTCGGTGGCGCTGACCCAGTGGATCGTGCCCTTGACCTTGCGGTCGACATTCGGGCCGCCGGCGCGGGTGGTGAGATCGGCGGTGCAGCGCAGCTCGGTAATGGCGCCGGTAGCATCCTTCACGACCTCGTCGCACTTGATGATGCAGGCGTACTTGAGGCGGACCTCGCCGCCGGGTTTCAGGCGGAAATACTTGGGCGGCGGCACCTCGGCGAAATCCTCGCTCTCGATGAAGACCTCGCGCGTGAGGAGGATCGGGCGGGTGGTGGGCGTGTCGGACTGGGGGTCATTCGTCGCGGTGCACGCGAGTTTTTCGCCGGCGGGAATGTTGGTGAGGACGAGCTTGATCGGCCGGAGCACCGCGAGGCGGCGCTGGGCCGCCGGGTTGAGCTCCTCCCGGATCGCGTGCTCGAAGACCGCGAGGTCGGTCGTGCTGATGAATTTCGTCACCCCCGCGCCGATGGCAAAGCGGCGCACGGCACTGGCGGGCACGCCGCGGCGGCGCAGGCCGCACAGCGTGGGCATGCGCGGGTCATCCCAGCCGTTCACCACGCGCTCGTTCACCAGCTGGATCAGCCGGCGCTTGGAGACCAGCACGTACGTCGGGCGCAGCTTGGAGAATTCGTACTGGTGAGGCAGCGGGCGCGGCAGGCCGAGCGCCTCGAGAATCCAGTCGTAGAGCGGGCGGTGATCCGTGAACTCCAGCGAGCAGAGGCTGTGGCTCACGCCCTCGAGGTAGTCGCTCAGGCAGTGGGCGTAGTCGTAGAGCGGGTAGATGCACCATTTGTCGCCGGTCTGGTGATGCGCGGTGTGGCGGATGCGGTAGAGCAGCGGGTCGCGCAGCCACATGTTGGGCGAGGCCATGTCGATCTTGGCGCGCAGCGAGCGCGCGGCATCGGGATATTCGCCGGCCCGCATGCGGGCAAACAGGTCGAGATTCTCGGCGACGGAACGGTTCCGGAAGGGGCTGTCCTTGCCCGGCCGGTCCGGCGAGCCGCGATATTCGTCCGTGTCCTTGGGGGACAAGTCGCACACGTAGGCCCGGCCGAGGCGGATCAGCTCGACCGCGTAGCCGTGCAGCTGGTCGAAATAGTGGCTGGCGAAAAACGGCTCCAGGCCCGGCTGGCCGGCGTCGGCCGCGACGGCGGGGAGGTAGTAGTCGGTTTTCCCGCCGACAGTCTGGGCCGCGGGCGCGGCGCCCTTCCGCTTGAACCCGAGCTGATGGTCCGCCCAGCCGGCGATCAGCCATTTCACGTCATCGATGATCGCGTCGACGTACTCGATTTCCTCCTTGGCCGGGTTGGTGTCGTCCATGCGCAGGTTGCATGTGCCGCCGTTCTCGCGGGCGATGCCGAAGTTGATGCAGATGGCCTTTGCGTGGCCGATGTGGAGGTAGCCGTTGGGCTCCGGCGGGAACCGCGTGACGATCTTCGGGTAGCGCTTTTCCGCGACGTGCTGCGCGACGATGTCGCGGATGAAGTCACTGGGCGCAGGTGCGGCGGCGTTGGGCTCAACGGTCATAACGGCGCAAATTGCGCGGCGGGCGGGCGCGAGGCAACGCCACAATTGGTCGCGCCGGGCGGGCGGATTTGGCCGGCAAAATGGCGCCGGGCGCCGTGCCGGCGCGTGGTCAGGGACCCGGCTCGGCGGGAGTCCCGTCCGGCGTGCCCAGGCCGCCGCTGGCCGTCGCATAGACCCGCGCCGGGTTGGCCCCGGCCGGGAGGCACTGGAGGACGCTGCTGACAAGCCGGCCGGAACTGTTGGAGACAAATTTCTGGATGGTGTCGGGGTAGAACACGACGTTGCCGCCGAGGAAGACGACATGGCCGCCCGTGTCCTTGTAGACGCCCCGGCTGGCATCCCACCGGCCGCTGGCGGTGAGGCCGCGGGTGAAGGCGATCGGGGTGGTCGCGGGATCGCCCATCCGCAGGCCGCCGACAAACTCCCAGCTCAGAGCGGCGCTGGCCGTAAAGGTCGGGTCGAGAGTGCTCCGGGTGGCGTCGGTCTTGGCGAGGATGGCGTCGGGATAGGCGCCATTGAAGAGCGGGTCGTTCTTGGCGAAGTAGAAGGTCGGGTCGGTCAGCATGCCCTGGCGGGCCAGGACCGCCGGCCAGAGGTAGGCGGGCGACGGCGCGGTCAGGAGACCCTGGGCCGAGAGCACGGCGGGATCGGGAAGCCGGTCGTTGTTGTCGTTGGCGTAGATCATGGCGGCCTTGGCGATCTCGCGGAGGTTGTTCGCGTCGACGGTGCGCTGGGCGCGCTCGCGCACGGTGCCGACCGTGGGGATGATGATGGCGGCGAGAATCCCGATGATCGCGATCACGGTGAGCAACTCGATCAGGGTGAAACCCGCGCCAGGCTGGCGGGGTGGGGTGGACATAAAATCGGGGCGGGGCCGGGGCGGGCTCCCCGCCGGCCGGCCGGAAATTGAGCGCGGGACTCGACAAGACTTTGCCGGCCGCCCTAGCATGGCCGGTCATGAAGATTTACCTGGATGGCAAATTCGTCGACGAGAAGGACGCCAAGGTCTCCGTGTTTGATCACGGACTGCTCTACGGTGACGGCGTCTTCGAGGGCATCCGCCTCTACGGCGGCAATATTTTCCGCCTCGACGAGCACCTGGAGCGGCTCGAGTACTCCGCGAAGGCCATCATGCTGAAGCTCCCGCTCTCGCGCCAGGAACTGAGCGACGCCACCTGCGAGACCTGCCGCCAGAACGGGCTCACCGACGCCTACATCCGGCTGGTTGTCACCCGCGGCGTAGGCGACCTGGGCATCGCGCCCTGGCTGTGCCCGAAGCCGTCGATGTTCATCATCGCCAGCAAGATCGCCCTCTATCCGAAGGAGCATTACGACAACGGCCTCGCGATTGTCACCGTGCCGACGCGCCGGATCAACCCGGCCGCGCTGCCGCCGACGATCAAGTCGCTGAACTACATGAACAACATCCTCGGCAAGATCGAGGCGAAGCAGTTCGGCGCGCTCGAGGCGATCATGCTCAACGACCAGGGGTACGTCGCGGAGTGCACGGCCGACAACATCTTCATCGTCCACAAGGGCGAGATCATCACCCCGGCGGCCTCGCAGGGCGCGCTCAAGGGCATCACGCGCTCGACCATCTTCGCCATCGGGCAGGAGCTGGGCATCCCGGTCCGCGAGGCGGACATGACCCGCTACGACGTCTGGGTGGCCGAGGAGTGTTTCCTCACCGGTTCCGGGGCGGAGGTCATCCCCGTCGTGAAGCTCGACGGCCGCGAGATCGGCACCGGCAAGCCCGGCCCGCTCACGCAGAAGGTGCTGGCGGCCTTCCGGCGCCGGGTGCTCGTCGAGGGCACGCGGATTTGACACGGTCACAACCGGAGCCGAGGCCGGCCGGCGCCGGCCCGCCATCTGCGGCCCGTAACAATACTGCAACCGGGGAATTCGGCGCCGGCATCACGCACCCGCGCTTGCCAGCCCGGGTGACTGGGGCATAGTACTTATAGACAAATTTATCACCCACCCATGGCCAATCCGCTCAAATGCGACCTTTGCACCAAGCCTGCCACCGTGCACCTCACGCAAATCGTGAACAACAAGGTGCACAAGGTGGACCTGTGCGAGCAATGCGCCCAGGCCAAGGGGGTGACCGACCCGAGCGGCTTCTCGCTCGCGGACCTGCTGCTCAAGGCCTCGCTCAATCCTGAGCCGGCGGCGCCGGCCGTGCGGTGCGAGCAGTGCGGGTTCACCCAGGCCGACTTCAAGAAGACGGGCCGCTTCGGCTGCCCGGCGTGCTACGATGTCTTCAGTTCCCTCATCGAGCCCATGCTGGACTCGATGCACAAGGGCGTGGTCCACACCGGCAAGGTGCCCTCGAAAGCCCTCGCCCGGAAATCCCTTCACGACCGGCTGACCAAGCTCGAGACCGACCTCACCGAGGCGATCAAGTCCGAGCGCTACGAGGACGCCGCCCGCACCCGCGATGAAATCAACCAAGTCAAACACTCCTTCGGGCAAAAACCGTCACGTTGACGACATGACGATCTCGTCGCTCATCGACTCCCCGTCGGAACTGACGGATGCGACGGGCAGCAAGACGGCCATCGTGCTCATGACGCGCGTCCGCCTGGCGCGGAACCTTTCCGGCAACCCGTTTCCCGGCTGGGCCAAGCCCGCGCAGCGCGAGGAGATCCTCGCGACCTGCCGCGAGGCCGTCGCCGCCGCCGCGCCCATGAAGCGCGGCCTCAGCGTCACGCTCGACGAGCTCAGCGAACTCGAGCGGCAGATCCTGGTGGAGCGCCACCTGATCAGCCGCGAACTGAGCGGCACGAAGGCCGGCGCCGGCGTGGTCATCAGCCGCGACCAGGCGATCTCGGTGATGATCAACGAGGAGGACCATCTCCGGATCCAGGTCCTGCGCTCGGGCTTCCAGCTCAAGAAAACCTGGACCGCCATCGACGAGCTCGACTCCGCCCTCGAGGAGCGGCTCGACTACGCCTTCTCGCCCACGCTCGGCTACCTGACGGCGTGCCCCACGAATCTCGGCACGGCGATGCGCGCCTCGGCCATGATGCACCTCCCGGCGCTCGTCATCGCGAGCCAGATGGAAAAGGTCGTGCGGGCCGTGAACCAGCTCGGCATGGTCGTCCGCGGCCTGTTTGGCGAGGGCTCCGACGCCAGCGGCAGCATCTTCCAGATCTCCAACCAGACGACGCTGGGCGAGTCGGAGGAGGGGATCATCAAGCGGCTCGGCAGCGTGCTCAACTCGATCATCGAGCACGAGCTGAACGCCCGGCAGAAGCTGCTCGAGGCGGATCCGAACAAGATCTACGACAAGATCGGCCGCGCTTTCGGCATCCTGCAGAACGGCCACGTGCTCAGCTCGAGCGAGGCGATGAACCTGCTGTCCCTCATCCGGCTCGGCGTGGACCTCGGGGTGTTCCCCGACACCAACCGTTCCGTGATCGACCGCCTGCTGATCGAGGCCCAGCCCGGGCACCTGCAGCATGCCCAGCGCGGCGTCTGCGAACCCGGGCAGCGCGACCTGATCCGCGCCGGCCTGCTCCGCGGTGAATTTGCTAATTTCACGAAACCCAATTTCAATTCCAGCGCCGCCGGTCCGAACTAAAACCACTTCCATCCCACGCCCATGTCCCAGGAGCCCATGAACAACTTCACGCCCCGCGCCCAGCAGGTGCTGGCGCTCGCCCGCAAGGAAGCCGACCGCTTCCACCACAACTACGTGGGCACGGAGCACATCCTCCTCGGCCTCATCAAGCTCGGCCAGGGCGTGGCCGTGAGTGTGCTCCAGAAGATGGGCCTCGACCTCGAGACCGTCCGCGCCGCGGTCGAGAAGCAGGTCGGCACCGGCGAGGAGTCGAAGACCCAGGGCAGCATTCCCTACACGCCGCGCGTCAAGAAGGTGCTCGCGCTCGCCGGCAAGGAGGCGAAGACGCTCAACCACTCGTACGTCGGCACGGAGCACATCCTCCTCGGCCTCCTGCGCGAGGGCGAGGGCGTCGCCGCCCGCGTGCTCAAGTCGCTCGACATCGACATCGAGCGCACCCGCAACGAGATCCTCCGCGAGCTCGACCCGCAGTTTTCCGCCGGTGAACAGGGCGGGGGCGGGGGTGGGGGCGAGGAAGCCGCCGCCGGCGGCCCGACGCGCCCCGGCGCCCAGGCCGAGGACAAGAAGGAGGTCAAGACCCCCGCGCTCAAGGCGTTCGGCCGCGACCTCACCGAGCTCGCGCGCAAGAACGAGATGGACCCGGTCATCGGCCGGAAGCCCGAGATCCGCCGTGTCATCCAGATTCTCTGCCGCCGCACCAAGAACAACCCCGTCCTGCTCGGCGAAGCGGGTGTGGGCAAAACGGCCATTGTAGAGGGACTCGCACAGGAGATTATCCG
>CAIQKV010000046.1 GCA_903872505.1 uncultured Opitutia bacterium | reverse complement strand
CCTTTTCTTGATGGACTAACGCCCACGCGAGGAACGTCACCCCGCATGATCCGCTCTGGTTGACATCCAAACTACCGACCAGACGTTCCAGTTTCCCGCGGTCGCCTTTCGATACCGCAGACGCGAATTCTGCATCCCGACCGTTCGCAAAAAAGTCTCTAGGATTGGGCGCCGACTTTGCGATACACGGCAGCAGCGCCATGAGAAGCAGCATAGTGAAAGCGGTGCGCATCATGTTCTCAGTTTGCGAGTAAAGGATGAATAGAAGGGCTACGTTGTGAGATGGAAAAGCAAAGGAAAGTAATGCGCAACCAAACAGCAACCAAGCCCGCGCTTACCTCTGCCAGGCAGTGACTCCTGTAGTATCCGCCAGGAGCGCGCCGCATACCATGCGGCGCGCGGTCATGACGGACTTTTTGCGGGCACGCCCCGACGTTGCCAAGCGCCGGTGTGAGGCTCAAGGTCGGTTGCTGGAATCCCATTGAAATACGGAACACACTGCCGGGGAATCATCGTTGCGTCCCTTATCGTTGCATCGGTTTGGGCGCAGCCGCCGCAATCAGGCGGAACGTCTGACTTTGAGTCGCTGATCGCGCAGATTCCCTCGGTAGCAACGGAAGGACTGGAGGGGGGAGTCGGGCCTAATGTCCAAAAGCTGGCGAAGGCAATTCAGGCGCATGGCGCTAACGCTGTGCCCAAGATGATGGAATTGCTCTCGGCCAAGGACGACAATGTCCGCTTGTTTGCCGGCTATGTGTTGCGTGACTTGAGCGGTCTCACTGAAGCCAATTTGGATGCCCTGATAGCGGCGAAACGGCGTGGCGATGGTTGGATTGCACCTGCCATTGGCCGCATTGGGTCTCCCCGCGCCGTCGCGTTCCTGATCGAGGACCTCAAAGCAAAACCGGAGGAGGGGCAAACAAGCTGGGCGCTCGTGATTGCCGGCGAAAAGGCGGCCCCCGGCCTCGCCGAACTATATCGCGGGAATAAGGCGATGCCAGATGACTTGTTCCAGGTCACCAGTCATGTTCTCCACGAGATGGGGGCTAAGGCGACGCCTGCAGTTGGCCCGCTTCTGTCCACGGCAAGAGATGCGACCGCAGTCCCCGAAAATCGAGTTTTCGCCGTGCTCACCCTGGGCGCCCTTCGCCAAGTGGCGATGGAAGCCGGTCCTGGTCTCGTAGCCCTCGCAAAGGCTGATCCGGGGCGGTTCAAACAGCCCGTCGAGGCGGCCATCGTTAACATCGGCACCAACGATGCCATCGAGATCCTCGTCCAGCGATTGCGCGCCAAGCCAAGCGTGCTGCTACTCCGTGATCTGGCTGAACTCCGGGGCAACGGCCGCGGTGCTGGTGCTGCGGTTGTTGAGCTTCTCGGTCATCCGGATTGGGAGGTCCGCGTGGCGGCGGCGCGCACTATCGGTTACATTGGGTATGCCGAGGGTGTCGACGCCCTGCGAAAACTCCTTGGTGACACAGCTGACTGGAGACTGGTCTATTCCGCGGCTGAATCACTCGGCCGACTCAAAGCCAAATCAGCGTTGCCTGGGCTAAACAGGGTGGCCGCGAATCATTGGTTCCCTCCAGTCCGCAAGGCAGCTGAGAAGGCGTCTTTGGTCATCGTGGGCAAAAAGGAATATGTGTCGCGATGGCACGCGGACAATTTCCCGTTTGAGTTTTTTGAATACCAAGGAGTCCACGACGAGCGGTTCGACGGCTACGCCACCTACGACAAGCTGCCGTGGAAAACTGAAGCTGAAGTCCTGACCCTCGATCAACTGCGGGCCGAGAAATACTCCATCGAGATAGTCGGTTACGATGAAAAGGGGAAGCATGTGGTCCGGCGAGAGGCCAATCCAGGATGCGGCCTACGCGTGTCGGACGGCCTGCTGCTCGGCGGTAATCGTGGAGAATGGGGCGGTGAATTGATCTTCAAGGGCAACGCCGGCGCCGTGACGACGCTCGTCGACGACAACACGACCGGTATTCATCGGATGCCGTTCGGTATCGTAGCTGCGACCGGCCTGGCACATATGACGCTGAATCATGGCTACCTCTACTTGGTAGATATCAAGGACGGATCGCCCCCGAACGCTCGCCTCTGGAAGGTCCTGCCGGGAGCACCAATGAAGTCGGGACTCTTGAAGAGCGGGGACCTGTTTGTCGCCTGTGTTGGAGGCAATGTCCTCGTTTCACCCACTGGCGAAATATCCATGGCTTCGCCGGTCATGGGCGAGAAGGCGAGAAGGTGAGCGATTCAGGAGACGAGGTCAGGCCAGCCCGAGGGTGGCAGGCGTGATACTCCAGATTTTCGCGACCTAGTCTTGGGTGACGTGCCGGCGTTAGCTGCGCAACCAAACAGCAACCAAGCCTTGGCTTACCTCTGTGGTGTCGTGAGTCCTGTAGCGTTCATTCTCTCCACTCACGGGGTCATCACTGCGAGTTACTGGTGGTGGTTCTCGCCGCACGTTACAGATCAGCCGCGGCAGCTTGCCGCCGTGGCTTTAGCGCCCGGTCAGGCAGCTTGGTGCCTTGGGAAAGGAAGTGTTCAGGGGGTTGCCCCAAACAAAGCTCCGACCCCGGCCGTCAGCGCCATCGCCAGTGCTCCCCAAAACGTCACCCGCGCCACGGACCTCCCCACCGGCGAACCTCCGGCGCGAGCGGCCAGTGAACCCAATAACGCGAGAAAGAACAATGAACTGCCTGAGACAGTCCAGACCAGGGCCCTCGATGGAACAAAGAGGACGAGCAGGAGTGGCAAGGCGGCTCCGACCGTGAAGGTGCTCGCCGAAGACAATGCAGCCTGAACGGGCCGCGCACTGAGCGTGTCCGAAATGCCCAGCTCATCGCGAGCGTGAGCTCCCAGCGCGTCGTGAGCCGTCAATTGAGTGGCGACCTGCTTGGCCAGCTCAGCGTCGAGTCCCCGCGCGACATAGATGGCGGCCAACTCAGCGTGCTCATGAGCCTCGTCCGACGCCAACTCTCCCCGCTCCCGATCCAGATCAGCTCGCTCCGTATCGGACTGGGAACTCACGGAGACGTATTCGCCGGCGGCCATCGACATGGCCCCGGCCACCAAGCCGGCAACGCCCGCGACCAAAACAGTGGCGCGGGTGGAATCGGCCGCCGCCACGCCGACAATCAGGCTTGCGGTGGAAACGATGCCATCGTTGGCGCCCAGCACGGCGGCGCGCAGCCAGCCAATGCGGTGCGTGCGATGTATCTCCTGATGACTCATGGTGAACCCGGGCGTGGAGTGCCTAGCGGTGGAGTCAGGCACCAACCGCCTAGGCTGGCGCGCCGTACCCTAACCCAGTCTTCCAAGTCAGCTCCTGGTGCGAAATCCGCCCATCAAAAAGATGACAAGGCAGATCAGGAGAATCAGGCCAATGCCGCCACCACCGATGGCGGGCCCCCCGAGGTAGAAACCGCCGCCGCCGATTAGGAGAAGAAGCACTAGCATAACGAAGATTAGGCTCATGGGCAGAAACTAACACGGTGCGGTGGCCGCTACCATGGGGTCTTAACCTAGGGGAAAACTGCGCTGGAAAGGCTGGCCGAGAAGGCAAACGGGGTGCTGCGACGAGACATTCAAGGGCCCAGCATCGCCACCAGACCGCGACGTCACCACGCAGGATGCCCTCCGTAGTCCCGCAGGGCGGGACGAAGGAGGGCCTTCGCTCACGATGCGGCTCCAACCCGACGAGTAGGGCGTGGGGGTGGCGCGATAAAATCTGACATGGGTTCGTAATGACGGCCATTCCCTGGCGCGGCCGGGCGTGCTATGATGCCCAACAATGAACCTGAGCTCCGCCTTCACGGTCGATCCCGACGCGCCGGCGATCCGGCGGCACAACGCCCAGGTCAAGGCCGCCCAGGAAGCCTTTGACGCCGGCCGGCCGACGCGGGTGCTCTTCAAGTGCAGCGAGTGGGTGGGACAGCATGGCTTTTACGCCGATGAGATCGGGCTCGATTACCGCGAGTATTACACGAACCCCGACCTGATGCTGCAGGTGCAACTGGAGGCCGCGCGGCGGCGGCGCGAGCTCCCGGTGCACGACATCATCCTCGGGGCGCCGCCGCGGGAAAGCTGGACCACCGGCGTGGACCTCTGGCCGGCGGTCGCGCCGGGCGCGTTCGACTGCGAACTCATGTACCGGCGGGAAACCGTCATCGCCAACCGCTCGCGGCATCTGTCGCGCGAGGAGTGCGATGCCCTGGTGATGCCGAGCATCGAGGACGGAGGCTTTATCGGCACCATCCGCCGTTTCCACGAGCACCTGGTCGACCAGTACCAGGACAAGCTGGTCTACCTCGGCAAGGCCGTGGACCGGATCCAAAACGGGATGGGCACGAGCGGTTTCTTCAGCCTCGCGCTCGACCTCCGGGGCGAGGCGATCATGGCGGACATGTATGAGGACGAGGCCTTCGCGCACCGGTTCCTGCGCAAGCTGGCCGACTGGAGCGACGCCCTGACGCGCCGCTGGGCCGCGCCGGCAGATCGCAACGCGCCGTTCCCGCTCACCGACCATGGCATCGATATGCTGTCGCCGGCGATGTATGAGAAATTCATCCTGCCGATCCTGCTGGAGAAGAACCGCGGCCGGACGGATGCGCCGCAGGTCTTCCACCACTGCGGCCGGGGCCAGCACCTGTTCCCGATCGTCAGCCGCCACTTCAAGCTGCAGACGCTGCACGCTCTTACCTACCCACTGCTCGACATCGAGCGCATCCGACGCGACGTCGGCCCGGACGCGCACCTCATCGTCCTCATCTCCGACGGCATCCTCAACCTGGGCACCGTCGCCGACGTGCGCGACGCGGTGAAATCGCTGCTCACCGACCGGCTCAAGCGGAGCGGGCCGCTCACGCTGATCTCCGGCGACCTGCTGCCCGGCACCAAGATGGACAACCTCCACGCCCTCTACGAAGCCGTGAAGGAATTCGGCGCCATCGGCTAGTTTTCCGTCCCGCCTGGAATACGGCGACGCTGGCCAGCGTCACCCCAGCGCGGGCCGGCAGGCCGTTCCGCAACCCAGCCTCGGCTTGCCGTCCTGATATTCAGGATGGCCCCGCAGCGGCCAACCCGTCAGTCAATCCATCCTGCCTGACCCTATGAGCGAGAACATCCCCCCGACCAACGGCATTGCCGCGCCGCCGTCAGACCAGCCGGCGCCACGCCGGACCTGGTCCGTGGGCACGCTCACCTATACGAGCGCCGGCCTGGTCGTGCTGTTCTGCTGGTTGCTGGCAGGGGATTACGCGTGGTCCATGAAGGAACGGGCCGTCAACCCGATGGCGCAGGTCATGCTCCGGAGTTTTACGGCCCCCGACTGGCTCGTGGGGCTGCTCGTGGGTTCCGTCCCGGCCGCGATCGGGATGATTCTCAGCCCCGTCATCAGCGTTCGGTCCGACCGGCACCGGGGCAAATGGGGCCGGCGGATCCCGTTTCTCCTGATTCCCACGCCCATCGTGGCACTGTAGATGCTGGGCCTGGCCGTCACGCCGGCCTGCGCCGGCTGGCTGCATGGTTATCTCGGCGCCAGTTCCCCGGGGCCGATGGCCTGCCGGCTGGCCGTATTCGGCCTCTTTTGGACGACCTTCGAGATCTCCTCCATCACCGTCAACACGCTGTACGGCGCCCTGATCAACGACGTCGTGCCGCAGCTGATCATCGGCCGGTTCTTTGCGCTGTACCGCGCGGTGGGCCTGATCACGGGCATCATCTTCAATTTCTATCTCATCGGCGAGGCCCAGCAGCATTTCTTCTGGATCTTCGGCGGCCTGGGCCTGCTCTTCGGGATCGGCTTCGCGGTCATGTGCCTGAAGGTCAAGGAGGGCGACTATCCGCCCCCGCCGCCGCCGCCGGCCTCCATCGCCGCCAGCCGGGTGATCGGCCCGGTGAAAACCTACCTGCAGGAATGCTACACCAAGCCGTTTTACCTGCACTACTTTCTCGCGACCACGCTGGGGTCGCTGGCCCTGGGTCCGGTCAACACGTTCAGCATCTTCCATGCGCGGAGCGTGGGCATGAGCGATGACCTGTACGGGAAATGCCTCGCGCTGTCCTATGCGATTTCTCTCCTGCTGGCTTATCCCATCGGGTCGCTGGCGGATCGGTTTCACCCCGTGCGCCTGGGTTTTCTCGGCATGGCGGGCTATGCGGTGGGCATGATGGTCGGCTTCTTCGCGGCGACCGACCAATGGAGTTTTTTCGCGTCGTTCACGCTGCACACCGTGCTGGCCGGCGCCTACCTGACCGGCATCGCCTCGATTGGCCAGCGGCTGCTGCCCGCGGCCAAGTATGGCCAGTTCGCGTCCGCCGCCGGCATCATTGGCGCCGTCTGCTTCATGATCCTCCCGCCGGCCCTCGGTTTGTTCATCCAGGGCATGGGCCACAACTACCGCTATGTCTTTCTCCTCGCCAGCTTGCTCGCCGGCCTGAGTGCCGTGGCTTACGTCGCCCTCTGGCGCAACTTCAACCGCCAGGGCGGCAACCGGGCGTACGTCGCCCCGTGATTGGGCCCCGCCTAGTCCCCGACCCGCGGGAACCGGGCCCAGACGACCGATGACGTATAGAATGGGACGAGGATAATGATGCCGGCCGTATCGCTGAAGATTTTCGCGATCAACGAGCCGTCGACCGCCTTGGTCAGGGTGACATTGGCCTGCCCAAACGCGCCGATGACACCGATCGCCCCGCCTCCGGAGCTTTGCACGTAAAAGACGTTGCCACTCACGCAGGTGCAATCGCACTCGTAATGATACCGCACGTCGCCCTGGAGGGTGATCTGCAGCCGGGCCTGGCTGTTGCCGTGGGAGTCAGGCTTTCCCGGCACGACCTTCAGGTGGACAACCTTGGCCGAGCTCGGCCCGACCTTGGTGACTTCCGGGAAAAGGCTGGTCAGCAGGATGGTCGGCTCGGCCCCGCCCACGGCGACGCCCTCGTTGGCATAGGACCCCTCGAGGCCCCTGCCGTCCGAGCCGAGGGTGGAGATATCCGGCCACGCGGCGGGATAGTTTTTGTCCTTCTGGAGCGGCGCGGTTGAGGCGCATCCGGCGGTCAGGCAGACCAAGGCGAGCAGGGCGGCAGTTCTCATGGCTTTTCGGTTCGTCGGAATCAGGGGTTTCGGGCCGCGGCGGCGGATGAGTTGCCCGGGGCGGCCCGGTGCGCGCCGGCCGGCCGCGGGGAGAAGCGCGCCCAGATGCGCGATTGCGAAAAATAGGGGACGAAGAACAGGGACATGCCCACACCGGTGTTCTGAATCTCGGCGATCAGTGAGCCGTCGGCGGCCTTGGTCAGCAGGACATCATGGTCGACGATACGATAGTGGATCAACGGCACGCCGTGCAGCACGCCGTTGCCGGACAGAGTATACGTGAGCGCCTTCCCACCCGCCCGATCACTGTGCATTGCCTCCACCCACACGCCTTCCTTGCCGTCCTTGGAATCGGCAATGAACTCGATCGCCGGCCAGTTGATGCTGCTGTAACCCTCCCGCTGGTGGTTAACCACCCGGAGGGTGATCTCCTTCGCCTCCGCGAATGCGGCCGCGTTGGGTTGCGGGCGTCCGTCGGCCAAGGGCGGAATCAGGCTGGCCAGGGTGATCGGCTTCTCGCCGACCTCCGGGATGACAACGACGCCATCGTTGGCATACGTGCCGTTGAGCTCGGTGCCAAACTCCGTGCCTCCCGGGCGCAGGGCGACATACCCGGGCCACGCGGCGGGGTAACCCCGCTCCACCGCGGGAGCGGTGGTGCACCCGGTAACCATACCGACGCAGCAAACCAGCATGGTCAGCCCGACCGCGTGGACTGCCGTTGGAGTTGAGAGCTTCATGTCCCGGGCGGTTTCCCGTGAATTCGAGATGCGCAGCGCATTTCGAATGGGGTGCATCATAAACCCCGGTTCCGATGCGTCTCGGCGTATTTTGGCCAACTCCTCGCGGATTTTGCGCGCCAGCCGGAGTGATCCGGTGCGGTTAACAGGCCGCGCGCGGCCTCGCCGTCGCTACTTGAAAGCGTGGGTCTGACCGCCCGCGAGTGCGACGGGCGGACGGCCGTCGAGGTGCAGCGTGCCGGTGATGCCGGCGGGGAGCGTGATTTCGCCGGTGGTGGGGCCGGTCAGCTTCACGCGGATGAGGCCGTGCGGCGTCGGAATATCTCCCTCGGCCCAGGCCAGGTCGCCGAGCGCGGGGCGGATCGCGACCTCGCGGTAGCCGGGCGCGGTGGGCGTGACGCCGAGGATTTTGGCGGGAAGAAGATAAGCCGGCCCGGCCGACCAGCCGTGGCAGTGGCTGCGGCCGGCGGGGACGATGTGGTCGATGCCCGGTTCGCGCCGGTCCACGAGTTCCCATGTCGTCGTGGCGCCGCTGCGCAGCATCTGGCCATAGTAGGAACGCATCTCGTCCAACGCCTCGTGCGTGAGGCCGGCGTCGAGCCAGGCCTGCAGCAAGTAGAATTCCATGAACCCGGCCATCGGACGGCGGACGGCGGAGTCGGCCTGTAGGAGCGGATAGACGGCGCGCAACTCGGCGGGCGTGAGGGCGCCGGCGAGAAAGGCGGCGGCGTGGGCGTGCCAGCTGCGCGTGGCGTTGGCGGGAAAATCATCCCGGCAAGTGGCGCGGGCGGGCTCGCCAAAAGTGGCGGCGGCCTGCGGCAGGCGGGTGCGATGCTGCCGGCGATAGCCATCGGCGAGCGCCGTTTCGCCCAGCAGGCCGGCGAGCTTGGCGCCGTCGGCGAAGGCGGCGGCGAGTTGGTAGGCGAGGGCGGAGCGGCTGCCCCACCAGTCCTTGTCGTCGGGCTGGTTGTCGGTGATGAAGGTCTTGCCGGGGGTCGTCACCGCGAGGTCCACTTTTCCCAAGAACCCGAGCACGCCGTGCACCACCGGGCCGAGTTCGGCTGCGAGTGCGGTGTCGCCGGTGTGCAGGACGTACTCCCAGACGCTCGAGACGAAGTCCGCGCAGTAGTTGTCGAGCACCCACGCGTGCAGGCCGCCGACTTTTGAAAGGTCCCCAAGATAGCTGATGCGCGGGTAGAGGTGGCCGCCGGCGAGGAGCGCGACGGCCGAGAGGCTGCCGTTCTCGTGCCGGCAATGCGCAAACATCTGCAGGCTGCGGCGGGCGAGCGCGGCGTCGCCGAACAAGTAATGCGCGCAGAGGAACTCCACGCGGTAGTCGCCGATCCAGAGCATGCCGTCGCGCTTCACGCCGTCCTCATAAAAACCCTGCAGGCACAGCCGCATCGTGCGGCGGCTGATCGACCACGCGTCGTTGAGGAGGGGATCGGAGCAGCGGAACGAGCCGAGGTCGGCGAGGGGCGCATGCTCGAGCGTCATCGTGGCACGGCGCAGCCGGAGGCGCCCGGGACCGTGCACCACGATGTTGACGAAGCGAAACGCCCGCCGGCCCTGGTTGCGCACCGTCTGGGCGCCGGGCGGCAGCGGGAGAATGTCGCGCGGCTGGTGATACCAGTGGTCCGGCGGAAACGGATCCTGCACCAGCAACGCCTCCTCGAGGTCCTCGCCCTCGATCAGTTCCACCGTGGTGGCGCCGTCGGCCGTCACGTCGAGTTCGAGCACGCCCACGAGTTCCTCGCCGAAATCGAGCACCAGGCTGGCCGGCTGGGCGCCGGGGGCGAAAACAGTTTCGCCGCCGGAGAGGCAGGCCTCGGGATGCGTCACGCCGCGGGCCGAGGTGACGGCGCGCGGCGCATGCGGGGTGTAGACCAGCGCGGCGGGCGTGATGGCGTCAGGCATGAAAGCGCGCTAGCAGAAGAGGTGCGAACGCTTCACAGGCCGGCCCTGGCCGGCACCGGTGACGCGAAACACTCCGCCGGCAGGGCTGTCCGCGGGCTCGTCACTGCCACGCGCGCTGGTGACAAACAGCTGGTCGAGCTTCGGTCCGCCGAAGCAGCACGAGGTGGGCCGCAGGGTCGGGATTGCAATTTCGCCGTCCACGGTCCCGTCCGGCCGATGATGGACGATGCGGCTGCCGTCCCAGCGGGCGGACCAGAATCCGCCGCCGGTATCCATGCACAGGCCGTCGGGAATGCCGGCGGCGGGCGGTGCCTCGTGCACGAGCCGCCGCTGGGAAATTTCCCCGGAAGGCTCATCGTAATCGAACGCGAAGATCCGGCTGGTGGTGGAGCACGTCCAGTAGAACGTGCGCAGGTCGG
The DNA here is from genome assembly GCA_903872505.1 of uncultured Opitutia bacterium. GTDB lineage: Bacteria > Verrucomicrobiota > Verrucomicrobiia > Opitutales > Opitutaceae > Opi-474. The sequence continues at coordinate 49,016 of CAIQKV010000046.1, read as the reverse complement.
GGGAGAAGCCCATGCCGTTCGAGACGCCGGTGCCGCGGAAGAGCAGGCGGCCGATGCCGTCGTGATCGAACCGGAACACTCCCCCGGAGGTCTCGCTCCGCCCGATGGTGCCGGCGAAGACGCGGCCGTGCGGGTCGGCGGTGACGTCATTGAACCGCTCGGCGCCCTCGTCGCTGAAGGGGATGGTCTGGGTGCAGCTGCCGTCGCCCTCGAGCCGCGCGATGTCGGTTTCCCGGAACAGCGCGAGGGAGCCGTCCGCCTCCAGGGTGAAGCCGCCGACCTTCGGCCCCCGGTACATCCGCCGCGTCTGGCCGGTCACCTCGAACCACTCGTGGACCTCGCCCCGGTCGATGTCGGTCCAGTAGAAAATCCGCTTCGCCTCGTCCCACAGCGGGTTCTCGCCGAGGGTGCAGCGGCACGGGATGAGCAGGGTGACGTCGGCCATAAATTTTATTCGAGCAGCCAGCCGCCATCGACGATGCAGTTGTGCCCGGTCGAGGCGCGGCTGACCGCACTGAGGTAAAACAGGATGTGGTTTGCGACGTCCACCGCGGAGATTTTGAGCGGGAGCGCCTGCACGCCGGCGAGGTAGGCGTAGTGCTTGGCCGCCTTGGCCCCGACGAAATATTCCTTCACCTGGCGCTCGGTGAAGATCCAGCCGGGGGTGACGGTGTTCACGCGGATGCCCTCGCGGCCGAGCTCCCGGGCCAGCCCGGTCGTGAGACCGAGGATCCCGGCCTTGGTCGCCGAGTAGATGGAGCGCTTCGGCACGCCGAGCCGGTAGTTGATCGAGGACACGTTCACGATGGACCGGCCCTGCCCGCGGCGGAGCAGCGGGGCGCTGGCACGGATCACCAGGTAATAGCCGCGCAGGTTGAGGTCCACGACCTCGCGCCACTTGCGCTCGTCACCGTCGGCGAGCGTGATCTTCGGATCGATGCCCGCGACATTGACGACGCCGTCCAGGCGGGGGGTGAGCTTGCGGACCTTTTTGAAGAGCGCGGTGATGGCGGGGGCGCTCGACAGGTCGCACCGGAGCGAATGCAGGTTCGGGTGGCGGTAAGCCAGCGGGGAGCGCGCAATCCCGAGGACGGTCGCGCCGCTGGCGAGCAGCGCCTCGGCGGTGGCCCGGCCGATGCCCGCGGAGGCCCCGGTGACCAGGAAGGTCTGGCCGGCGAGATCGGGGAGCGACAGCGGCGTCGCGGGCGAAGCCTGGAGTTTGGCGATCATGGCTGCCTCCCGGCGCGGCGGCCGCGGGTCTCGGTTTCGACGTTCTTCACAGGGACTCAGGCTGGGTGGCGCCGCCGCCGAGGTCAAATCGCCAAAAACCCCCGGGGCGGGGGGAACATGCCACATTGGCACGGGACTGTGACTGGCCGCGCCACACAATGGCGCAGGGCCGGGCCGGTCGGGCCGGCGGCCGGGGCGGAACCCCGGGCACGGGGCTGGCGCGGCTTATGCGAGGAGGGCAGCACATGGATTCCAACAAACTCACCCAAATGTCGCGCCAGGCGATCGCTGACGCGCAAACGCTCGCGCGCCGCCTGCAACACAACGAGGTGGACACGTGGCACCTGCTGTCGGCGCTGCTCAGCCAGGAGAACGGCATCGTGCCCGGCCTGCTCAGCAAAATGGCGATCACGCCCGGCGCCCTGCAGCTTGCCGTGGACCGCGAGCTCGAGCGCCTGCCCAAGGTCTCCGGCAATGTCGACACCTCGAAGGTCTACGTGACTGCGGCGGTCAACGAGGTGCTGACCAAGGCCGAGGACGAGGCGAAGTCCCTGAAGGACGAGTATGTCTCCGTGGAGCACCTGTTCCTCGCGCTGATCGAGGCGGGCAAGCCGGAGGCGCTGAAGAAGCTCTTCAAGAGCTTCGGGCTCGACCGCGCGAAGCTGCTGAAGGCGCTCAAGGACATGCGCGGCAGCCAGCGCGTGACGACCGACAACCCCGAGGCCACCTACGCCGCGCTGGAGAAATACGGCATCGACCTCGTGGCGCTCGCGCGGAAGGGGAAGATGGATCCCGTCATCGGCCGCGACGAGGAGATCCGCCGTACCATCCGCATCCTTTCCCGCAAGACCAAGAACAACCCCGTGCTCATCGGCGAGCCCGGTGTCGGCAAGACCGCCATCGTCGAGGGCCTCGCCCAGCGCATCCTGCGCGGCGACGTGCCCGAGGGGCTGAAGGACAAGATCATCTTCTCGCTCGACATGGGTGCGCTGGTCGCCGGCGCGAAGTACCGCGGCGAGTTTGAGGAGCGGCTCAAGGCCGTGCTCAACGAGGTGAAGTCGGCCGAGGGCCGCATCATCCTGTTCATCGACGAGCTGCACAACATCGTCGGCGCGGGCAAGTCCGAGGGCGCGATGGACGCAGGCAACCTGCTCAAGCCCATGCTCGCCCGCGGCGAGCTGCACTGCATCGGCGCGACCACGCTCGACGAGTACCGCCAGCACATCGAGAAGGACGCCGCGCTCGAACGCCGCTTCCAGCCCGTGCTGGTGGACCAGCCGAGCGTCGAGGACGCGATCTCGATCCTGCGCGGCCTGAAGGAGCGCTTTGAGCTGCACCACGGCGTGCGCATCCAGGACAACGCGCTCGTCAGCGCCGTCGTGCTGTCCAACCGCTACATTTCCGACCGCTTCCTGCCCGACAAGGCGATCGACCTGATCGACGAGGCCTGCGCGATGATCCGCACCGAGATGGACTCGATGCCGCAGGAGCTCGACGAGCTCACCCGCAAGGTGCTCCGGCTCGAGATCGAGGAGACCGCCCTCGCGAAGGAGAAGGACGACGCCAGCAAGCGCCGGCTCGAGTCGCTGCGCCGGGAGCTGGCCGAGGCCCGCGAGCAGGCGAAGGGCATCAAGCTCCACTGGGAGAAGGAAAAAGCCTCGGTGGACAAGACCCGTAAGCTGCGCGAGTCCATCGAGCAGCTCCGCCTCGAGATGGAAAAGGCCGAGCGCGCCTACGACCTCAACAAGGTCGCCGAGATCCGCCACGGCAAGCTGCCGCAGATGGAAGCCGAACTGAAGAAACTCGAGAAGGCCGGCAATGCCACGACGCTGTTCAAGGAGGAGGTTTCCGAGGAGGAGATCGCCCAGGTGGTGTCGCAGTGGAGCGGCGTGCCCGTCACGCGGCTGGTCGAGGGCGAGAAGGAAAAGCTCCTGCGCCTCGAGGAGGTGCTGCATCAGCGCGTCATCGGCCAGGACGAGGCGGTGACGCTGGTGACGGAGGCGATCCTGCGCGCGCGCAGCGGCATCAAGGACCCGCGCCGCCCGGTCGGCAGCTTCCTGTTCCTCGGGCCCACGGGCGTGGGCAAGACCGAGCTCGCGAAGGCCCTCGCGGAAACCCTGTTCGACACGGAGGGCGCGATGGTGCGCATCGACATGTCCGAGTACATGGAGAAGCACTCGGTCGCGCGCATGATCGGCGCGCCCCCGGGCTATGTCGGCTACGACGAGGGCGGCCAGCTCACCGAGGCCGTGCGCCGCAAGCCCTATGCCGTGATCCTCTTCGACGAGATCGAGAAGGCCCACCCCGACGTGTTCAACGTGCTGCTGCAGGTGCTCGACGACGGCCGCATCACCGATTCCCAGGGCCGCACCGTGGATTTCAAGAACACGGTCATCATCATGACCTCGAACATCGGCTCGCGCTTCCTGCTGGAGGGCGTCACGGGCGACACGATCCCGGAGAGCGTCCACGAGAGCGTGATGGCGGAGCTGCGCAAGGCGTTCCGGCCGGAGTTCCTCAACCGCATCGACGAGACCATCCTGTTCAAGCCGCTCACGCTGGACGAGATCACGACCATCGTGGACCTGCTGCTGGCGGACCTGAACAAGCGCCTGGCCGAGCGCCGCGTGACGGTGGTGCTCGATACCAAGGCGAAGGAGTGGGCCGCCGAGAAGGGCTACGACCCGGTGTTCGGCGCCCGGCCGCTGAAACGCTTCCTGCAACGCAACATCGAGACGAAGCTCGCCCGCGCGCTCATCAGCGGCGAGGTCGCCGAGGGCCGCGAGGTGAAGTTCACGGTCAAGGACGACGCACTGGTCATGAAGTGAGGGTAGGGCGACGCGGCGGGGGCGCCGCATCCCCATCTGGCAGCGAGCGGAAAATGGAGCCGCGGCGCCCGTGCCGCGGGGTTCCGCTCTACTTTTTCAGCTTTGCGCCTTTGCGCTTTGGCGTGACACTCTCCCTTCATGCCGGCCGCGCCCATCCGCTACTACCACCGCTACAAGCAGTCGGTCGAGACCGAGCAGGTCTACGGCGAAAACTGGCTGCGGTGGGCGTATGAGAATCCCGCCGGGCGCTTCGTGGTGTGGCTGCTCGCGCGCCGGGTCTGGTTCTCGAAGTGGTACGGCTGGAAGATGAACAAGCGCGTGAGCGCCCTGCGCATCATCCCCTTCTGCGCGAAATACGAGATCGACGCGGACGAGTTCGCGAAGTCGGCCTTCGACTACAAGACGTTCAACGAGTTTTTCTACCGCGCGCTGAAGCCCGAAGCGCGCCCGATCGCGCCGGGCGCGCGGGTGGCAGTGCTACCCGCGGATGGGCGCCACCTGGCGTTTCCGAACGTGGACGCGGCGGACGGGTTTTACGTGAAGGGGGCGAAATTCACCCTCGCGGAGCTGCTCGGCGATCCCGCACTGGCGGAGCAGTTCGCCGGCGGGGCCATGCTCATCTCGCGGCTGTGCCCGGTGGACTACCACCGGTTCCACTTCCCGGTGGAGGGCACGCCGGGCGAGCCGCGGCTGATCAACGGCTGGCTTTACTCGGTCAGCCCGGTGGCGCTCCGGCGCAACCTCCGCTACCTCGTCCAGAACAAGCGGGTGATCACGCTGATCGAGTCGCCGCAGTTCGGCACCGTGGCGATGATCGAGGTCGGCGCGACGAACGTCGGCGCCATCCGGCAGGGCTGCATACCGGGCCGGTTGGCCGCCAAGGGCAGCGAGAAGGGGCTGTTCGCGTTCGGCGGCTCGTGCGTCATCACGCTGTTCCAGCACGGGCGCATCAACTTTGACGCGGATCTCGTCGCGCAGAGTGCGCAATGCGTGGAGACGTACGCACGCATGGGCGACCGGCTGGGCGAAGCGACGTAATTTTCGAATTTCGATTGGCGAATTTCGATTTTCATTCCGGCGCGGAAAACCGCGCTGGCGTCGGCAACCCAAGTTCCATTCCGGCGGCGTTGCGAAGGGTGATGTCAGGGCCGGCGAAGAAACAGCGCTTGCGTCGGGGAATCGAAAATCCGAAATCGAAAGTCGAAAATCACACCCGCCCGGGTGGTGGAATTGGCAGACACGACGGTCTTAGAAGCCGTTGCCGCAAGGCTTGCAGGTTCGAGTCCTGTCCTGGGCACCAGTTTCCCTTTATTTCACGATGTCCCCGCTTCCCGCTTCCCCGCCCGCCATTCTCGCCACGGCGGTCGTGCCGTGGACGGAACGCTACGAATTCGACGAGATCATCTTCCGCCGTCAGGTGCACACCCTCGCGCGCACGCTGACCCGGCACATCTACATTTTTGGCACGGCCGGGGAGGGCCACGCGGTTACCGAGAAACAATTTGACCAGATCACAACGTCGTTCTGGCGCTGCGCGCAGGAGTGCGGGGTCTCGCCGATGGTGGGGCTCATCTCCCTCTCGCTCCCCACCATCATCGAGCGCATCGAGCGGGGCCGGGCGCTCGGTTTCCGGACCTTCCAGCTGTCCCTGCCTTCCTGGGGTGCGCTCAACGACCGCGAACTCGACACCTTCTTCGCCGAGACGTGCGGCCGGTTTCCCGACTGCCAGTTCCATCACTACAACCTGCTCCGGACGAAGCGCCTGCTCACGTCGGTGGAGTACCGCCGGCTGGCCGCCGCGCATCCCAACTTCATCGCGGTCAAGGCGGGCATCAGCGACCCGGCCGTCATTGCGGATCTGCTGACGGTGGCGCCGCGCCTGCGGTTTTATCTGGGCGAGATGGGCTATGCCATCGCCCGCCGCACGCACAACGTCGGTTTGCTGATCTCGCTCGCCACGGTCAATCCCGCGCGGGCTCACGCCTTTGTGGCGGGAGATGACGCCCGGCGCGCCGCCGATCTCGTCGAGCTCAAGGCCATGCTCGCATCGCTGATGCAGCTTTCGGCCGGCCGCTTTCACATGGACAGCGCCCACGACAAGATGCTGTTTCGCGTCGTCGACCCGGAGTTTCCGCTGCGCCTGCTCCCGCCGTATGCCGGCGCCACGGAGGAGGAGTTTGCGCGCTTCCTCGCGGCGCTGCCCGCCGGCTGGCGCCCGGCGGCCGCATCCGCGCCGTGAACCGGCGGAACCCCGACCCATGAATTCGAATCTGGACCTTGAGGCCTTGCGCGACGCCTACGACCGGGACGGATTCGTGATCGTCCGCGGACTCTACTCGCCGGACGAAGTGCGGGGACTCCAGGTCCAGCTGGACCGCTATGTCCGGGAAGTAGTGCCGACGCTGCCGAAGGACCAGGCGTTTTTCGACGACTACGCGAAGCCGGAAACCCTGCGGAAGATGCAGTCGCTGCACAAACATGACTCCTGGTTCGATGGGTTCCTGCGCGTGGGACCGCACCTGGCCCTGCTCGAGCATTTGCTCCGGGACCAGGTCAGTCCGCAGGCCATCGAGTGGTTCGACAAGCTGCCCTACGATACGCAGGCGACCCCGGCGCACCAGGACGGGTTCTACTGGTGCCGGAAACCCAACGTCGCCTGCGGCCTCTGGATCGCGCTTGACCCGGTGGATCGCGAAAACGGCTGCCTGTGGTACGCACGGGGCTCGCACCGCCAGGGCATCCGGCCGCACGCCGGCAGCGGAGTGCTGGGCTTCAGCCAGGGCCTGCAGGACTTTGATCCGAAGAAAGTCGACGGCGTGCCGATCGAACTCGCCCCGGGCGACGCCGTGGTGCACTCGTCCGCCACGATTCACTGGACCGGCGTCAACCGCACCGCCCGCCACCGCCGGGCCGTGGCGGCATTTTGCTTTGGCGCGTCGACCGTGCGCGACGAGGAGGCGTTTGCCCGCTACCAGGCGAGCTTCAAGGCGCAGATGGCGCAGCGGGGCATTCCCGTCTCGGGCTGAGCCGCCCCGTTATTTACCCGGCGCGGTGGGCCGGATGAACCAGAGCAGGACGGCGCAGCCGGCGATCGTGAGCGCGGCGAATTGAAAGACGCGGCTGATGTCGACGTGGGCGTCCCGCAGCAGGCCGCCGGCGTAGACCGTCACCCCGCCGACCGCGCAGCCGAAGAAATTCAGCACGCCGTAACCGGTGGCCCGGTAGCGCGGGTCGGCGATGGTGCAGAGCGTGGGCATCATGTTCGCGTCGGCAAACGCCCGCGCGAGCCCGTAGCAAACCAGCGCCGCGAGGGCCACCGTGAGCACGGGCGTGCAGGAGGCGAGCAGGATGGCCGGGGCCGCCACGCTCAGCCCGATCACGGGCACGAGGATGCGGGCGCGCGGGTTGGACCGGCTCCAGCGGTCGGCCCAGGCGCCGCCGATCAGCACGCCGACCATCAGGGAGAAATTGACGTAGCCGGTGGCGGACAGCCCGGCGGTTCCTTGGGAGAGATTGAAGTGCTCGTTGAGGTAGGTGGGCATCCAGCCCGTGACCGCCCAGCCGCCGACCCCGAGGAGCCCCCAGAAACACAGGGCCAGGATGAAGGCGCGCTGGCGGAAGAGGCTGGTCATGGCCTCGCCGAAGCGGACGCGGGCTGCGGCTGCCGGCGGCGCCCCGGCCGGCGGGGTGGTGGCGGCGGGACCGCGCAACAGGAACAGGATGACGAACGAATAGCCGATGCCCACGAGCCCGAAGAGATCGAACGCATAGGCCCAGCCATGGCGTTCCGCGAGCCAGCCGCCGACCCCGCCCAGCGCGGACCCGACCAGCACGCCGCTCAGGTGGAGGCCGGTCGCAAAGGAACGGGTCGGGCCGCGATGGTAGTCGGCGATCAACGCCAGGGCCGCCGGGATATAGCACGCCTCGCTCAACCCCATGAGCGCGCGCGTCAGCAGGAGCTGCTCGTAGGTCTTCGCGTGCGCGGTGAGCCAGGTGATGAACGACCAGAGAAACAGGCTGCCGATGATGACGCGGCTCCGGTTGAAGCGATCGGCGAGGTAACCGGCGAACGGGCTGAGCGCGGCATAGACCAGCAGGAACGCCGTGGTCAGCAGGCCGAACTGCGCCTCGGTCATCGGGATGACCTGCTTGATCGACAGGCGCATGGTGGTGATCATCACCCGGTCCAGATAGTTGAGCAGGCCGACGAACCACAGCAGGCCGACAACGAGCCACGCGCGGGCGGGCAGTGGGGAATCGGCCGGCATGTCGGGCGCGCTTACTGGGACCGCCCGCGGGCCTCGACGCGCCAGGTGTCCACCGGCTGCCCGGCCTCGGTCACCACCACGCGGTCCGTGAGGTTGACCACCGTGCAGACATGCGCCGGCGTGAAAATGACCCGCTCGCCGATCTGCAGCGCGTCGACCGCACTCCCGCGAACATAGCCGTGTTCCTCGTTGACCCGCATCACGGCCAGATCCCGGCCATCCGCCGCCAGCGCCGAAATCCCGTCGGGTGTGCGATCCGAGGAAAACGTTTTCGAGCCGGCGTCGATCAGCGCGAGTCCCGGTTCCGGTTTGTCCACGACAGTCGCCAGCACGTGCAGGGCGACATCCTCGGACTGCATGACTCCGGTCGTCCGGGTCAGGGACAAGTCGCCGAACATGTACACGCCCGGGCGCACGGCCTGGACGCGGCCTGCGCTCGCCAGGGCGATCAGTCGCGCGCTGACACTGCAGCCCGGCCAGACCGCGAGGGCGGGATCGATGGAATCGCGCAGGGCGCAGAGACGGTCGACCAGCTCGGCGGCCCGCGCCGCCAGCTGGTCGTGGGGAATGCCGTAAAAATGTCCTTCATGGGTATAGAGGCCACGGACCTCCAGCTGGGCGCAGCGGGCCAGCCGCGTGACAATCCGGCCGGCAGCACCCGCATCCCGCACGCCTTCCCGGCCGAGGCCGCTGTCCACCGCCACCATCACGCCGAGCTTTCTTCCCACCGCCGCGGCGAGCCGAACCAGCGCCTCGGCGTGCGCCTCGCTGGTGACGGCCACGCGAAAATCGTCGAGCTGGTCCGCCAGGGCGGCGATCCGCGGGGCCGAGCCGGGATCCACGAGCGAGTGCGCCACGAAGAGGCTGCGCACGCCCGAGGGGAGCATGGCCTCGGCCTCGCCGAGCTTCGCGCACGTCAAGCCGCGGGCGCCGGCCGCGAGCTGCTGGCGGGCCACGGCGACCATCTTGTGCGTCTTGATGTGCGGCCGCAGCTCGACGCCGTGCTCGTCGCACACGGCCTGCATCCCGCGGATGTTGGCCGCGAGCTTTTGCCGGTCCAAGAGCACGGCGGGCGTGGCGAGGGTGGCCAGGGTGGGCATGGCCGTCACATCCGGCCGATCTGGCCCAGGGTCAGGCCGCCATCGACCACGAGGATTTGCCCGGTGATGTAGCGCGCGGCCGGGGACAGGAGAAACACAACCGCGCCGGCGCAGTCGTCGGGCTCGCCCAGGCGGCCGAGGAGGATCTTTTTCTCGTAGTGCCGGATCTTGGCCGCGTCCAACAGCCCGGCGTTGAGGGGCGTGCGGATGAGCCCGGGGGCGATGCCGTTGACCCGGATGTGATGCGGCGCGAGTGACTGGGCCAGCGTCCGGGTTAGCATGACCATCGCGCCCTTGGAGATGTCGTAGGCGGTGGAGTCGTCCTCGGGCTGGAAGCCATTGGTGGAGCACGTCGTGACGATCGCACCGGCGCGCGTGCGGGCGACCAACTCGCGGGCGAACGCCTGGGCGGTGAAATAGCTGCCGCGCACGTTCAGGTTGATGGTCTTTTCCCAGGGCTCGGGTTGCATCTCGAGGAACGGCACGTCGAAAAAACTCCCGGCGTTGCAGACGAGCAGGTTGAGTTCCGGCCGCTGCGCGAACGCCGCGCGCACGAGCCGGGCCGGTCCCTCCGGCTCGGCCAAGTCCTCCGCCAGGTAGATCGAGCCGGCGGGCAGCTGAGGCGCGGCGGTATCCTTGCCGTGGAACACGACCTGGGCCCCGGCCGCGTGCAGACCGTGCGCGAGGGCGAAGCCGATGCCCTGGGAGGAACCGGTGACGAGGGCGGTGCTACCCGCGAGTGAGAAGTTTGGCATCGTTCAGCTGGAGGAGGGCGAGCAGGTTGTCGTGGCCGACGGCGCGCCGGAGTGGTTCGGGCAGCGCCTGCACGCACGCCACCTCGGCGGCGTAGGTGCTGCGCAGCGAGACGAAGCTGCCGTCGATGTCGGCGACGTAGCTTTGGAACGGGGTGTCGGAGCCCCAGATCAGCTTGGCGGGGTAGGCCTCGGCGAGCGCGCGCAGCACGGCGGTCGGGTCGCGGTAGTCCGCCGGGAAGCGCCGGTCGGCCCGGGCCACGTAGCTGAGCTCGCGCGTGACTCCCTCGCAGTGGATCCGGTGCGCGGAGCAGTCGAACCAGGTGTTGGGGAGCACCGCCACGCGGTCGAGGCTCTCGCGGTCGTAGCGGCAGGAATGCGCGAGGCAGAAGCGCACGTGCGGGGTGGCCTCGGCGACCCGGAGGATGGCCGACGCCTGGGACCACGTGTCCTGCGGGGCCACGCTGGAATGGATGAGGAAGGGGAGGTTGAGCTCGGCCGCGAGCTCGAGGAAGCCGCGGCCCTCCCGGAGCAGCGCGCCGACGTCGGACTCGATGATGGTGGCCTGGATCTTGAGCCCGTAGAAGGGGTAGCGGGCGTGGAGTTCGCGCAACTTTTTGATCTGGGCCGCGGGCTCGCGCAGCGGGTCGAGGATGGCGAACGGCAGCGTCAGGCGCCCGAGGTCGGGGTAGAGGTCGTAGATTTCGCGCAGCATGCGCTCGTTCTCGAACGCGTAGGGCACGGCCTCGCAACCGCCCGGGACCAGCTTCGCCCGGCGCATGGCGGGCACGTCGAAGGTGAGGTTCGACACCATCGGGAACACGACCCAGCGGTCCACGCCGCAGTGCCGGCCCTCGGTGACCATCGCGGGGAGATCCTGCGCGTAGGGGTGGTAGCCGTTGAGGTAGAAGAACAGGTCCACCCCCAGGTGGTTGTGGCAGTCGATGAGCACAGGGCCGTCGGGTTGCCCGCCAATACGCGGCAGCCGAAAGGGTGAGGCAACGTCAAAACGCGGGCTTGGCGGACACCGTCCGGCCGCCTCATGCTCCGGGCGCGGTCGGTCCGGCCGCAGCCTGTTCACCCCCGCGCCGATGCCCTACACGTTCGCCAAATCCCAGGCCCTGTTCGAGCGCGCCCAGCGCAGCATTGCGGCGGGCGTCAACAGCGGCATCCGCAAGCAGGAGGCACCGGTGCCGCTCTATTTCGCGCGGGGCAGCGGCCCGAACCTCTGGGACGTGGACGGCAACCACTACCTCGATTTCCAGCTGGGGCAGGGCGCGCTGTTTTACGGCCACGCCCCGGCCGGGATGGCGGAGGCCATCGCCGCGCAGGCCCGGCTGGGCACCCACTGGGCCGCGCAATGCGAACTCGAGCCCGAGGTCGCGGAGCGCCTGCAGGCAATGATCCCATCGGCCGAGCTGGTGCGGTTCAGCAATTCGGCGACCGAGGCGGTGCTGACGGCGTTCCGCCTCGCCCGCGCCCACACGGGCCGGAAACTGATTTTGCGCTTCGAGGGACATTACCACGGCTGGGCGGACGAGGGGCTGGTCGGCTTCGCGAACCCACCCGGCGCGTGGGGCGACGACGAAAATCCTGCGCGGCTGCACCCCAGCAAGGGCGTGATCCCCGAGGTGCTGGAGCAGTTCGTGGTCGCGCGCTGGAACGACCCCGCGCACCTCCGCCGGCGCGTGGACGAGTTTCGCGGGCAAATCGCGGCCATCATGTTCGAGCCGGCGCTGTGCAACACGTGCTGCCTCGAGCCGGTCCCCGGCCTGATGGGCACAATCCGCGAACTCTGCGACCGCGACGGCATGCTGATGATCTCGGACGAGACGATCACGGGCTTCCGCTTTGGCGCGGCCTGCGCGCAGGGCTACTACGGCTTCCGGCCCGATCTCACCGTGCTGGGCAAGGCGATTGGCGGCGGCACGCCGTTCGCCGCGCTGGCCGGCACGCGGGCGGCGATGGCGAAGATCCTTTCCGGCGAGGTGATCCACGCCGGCACGCTCAACGGCAATCCGCTCTGCCTCGCCGCGAGCAAATGGTGTCTCGACCAGGTGCGGGCGCTCGGCGCATCGCACCCGGCGGGCATCCAGCAGCTCGGCCACCGCCTCATGGCCGGGCTGTCCGCCATGGCCAAGGAGCATGGCGTTCCGCTGCGGCCGCAGGGCCCGGGACTGATTTTCCACACGGTGATGCTGAAGCCCGGCGCGGCCGAGGGCCCCATCCGTGACTACCGCGACTATGTGCGCCGGCACGACGCCCCGCGCTGGGCGCACCTCCGGCGCTGCCTGCTGGAGGAAGGCGTGCGCGCCATCGAGCGCGGGCTCTGGTCGATCAGCCTCGCACACGGCGAGAAGGACATCACCGAGGCGCTGGTCCGGTCGGCGCGGGCGTTCCAGCGGCACGCGGCCGGATGGCCGCCCGCCGCCTGAGGACGGGGCGTCACCGCGATGAAGCCCCGCATCCTCTTTGGCGGACTCTTTCACGAGACCCACACGTTTCTTTCCACGCCGACCCGCTGGGCGGACTTCGCGGTCACGCTGGGCACCGGCATCCTGGCGAAGGCCGGCGACGAGTCGCCCGCCGACGGGTTTCTGACCGAGGCGCGCCGGTTTGGCTGGGACGTGGTGCCCACGGTCGACGCGCGCGCCATGCCGAGCGGCCCGGTGGAGGACCAGGCCTTCGAGCAGTACTGGACTGAGTTCAAGCAGCGGGCGCAGCCGGCGCTCGCCGCCGGGATCGATGCGATCTTCCTGGTGCTCCACGGCGCCATGGCCACCGCGTCGCTCGAGGACGTCGAGGGCGAGCTGCTGGCGCGGGTGCGCGCGCTGCCGGGCGCCGCGAAGCTGCCCCTCTTCGGCGTGCTGGACCTGCACGGCAACGTGACGGCGCGCATGTGTGCGCTGGCGAACGGGCTCGTGGCGTATCGCCGGAATCCGCACACCGACGCCAAGGCCACCGCGATGCGCGCGGCCGGTTTGCTCCAGCGCTGCCTGACGTCCCGCACGGTGCCCCGGATGAACTGGTGCCGCGTGCCGTTGCTCTGGGCGCCGCCCGGCACCGGCACCCAGGACGACCCGATGCGGGCGCTCACCCAGCTGGCGGAGCAGACGGAGGCGGGCGACCCGGCGGTGTGGGCCTGCAACGTGATGGCTGGTTTTGCCTTCGCGGACACGGCCGAGACGGGCGTCACGCTGAGCACGGTTTCCGACGCGGGGACTGAGCGGATGCGTCCGCACCTCGAGGCGGGGGCGCAACTCGCGTGGAAACTGCGCGAACTGGGCACCGTGAACTACCCCCCGGTGGAGCAGGTCCTCGCGGAAACCGGGCCGGCGCCGGCCGGGCCGGTGCTGCTGGTGGAGCCGGCGGACAACATCGGCGGGGGTGCGCCGGGCGATGGCACCGGCGTGCTGCGGGCCATGCTCGCGCACTGCGTCACGCACGGACTGCTCGCGCTCAACGATCCGCAGGCCGTGATCCGGCTGGCCGGTGTGCCGGTGGGCGGCACGGCCCGCCTCGCGATCGGCGGACGCGGCTGGCAACTCGACCCGGGGCCGGTGGAACTCGACCTCACGCTGGTGTCCCGCAGCAACGGCGAGTTTCAGCTCGAGGACCCGCACAGCCACCTCGCCGCGATGAGCGGCACGCAGATCGCGATGGGACCCTGCGCGGTCGTGCGCCACGCCGGTCTCACCATCCTGCTGACCAGCCGGAAGACACCGCCGTTCGACCTCGGGCAGTTTCGCAGCCAGGGCATCGAGCCGCGCGAGTTTGCCCTCATCGGCGTCAAGGCGGCGGTCGCGCACCGCCAGGCCTACGATCCGATCGCGGCGGCCTCGTATTTCGTCGACACGCCGGGGCCGTGTTCCAGCAATCTGGCCTCGTTTCCGTACCGGCGCCTGCGCCGGCCCGTCTTCCCGCTCGATCCGGGAGCCAAACCGGGGTTTATTTTCTCATGAGCACCTCACTCCACTATCCCAGAAATCCCGACACGCCCGTCACGGACCGGCCGTTCAGCCCGGCGGTCCGGGTTGGCGACCTGATCTTTGTCTCGGGCCAGGCCTCGGTCGACGCGACCGGGAAGATCATCCCGGACACCTTCGAGGGCGAGTTCCGCCGCTCGGTGGAAAACCTGCGCAAGGTGCTGGAGACCGCCGGCAGCGACCTGCGGCACGTGGTGCAGACGCGCAACTACGTGCGCGATCCGGCCCATGTCGCCCGCTACAACGAGCTTTACCGGGAGGTTTTTCCCGCCCCGTATCCGGCGCGCACCACCATCACGAACTGCCTGCCCACCACGCTGCACTACGAGATCGAGTGCGTCGCGGTGGTGAAGCCTGCCTGACCCCGCGCCCGCACCCCATGCCCACCAAAAAGATTTCCGGCGGCGTCTGGTCGGCCACCCCGACGCCGCTCACCTCTGACTTCCGGCTGGATGTCCCCTCGGTGTCCCGGCTGGTGGAGCACCATGTCCGGATGGGCGTCACCGGCCTGATGCTGGCCGGCACCTGCGGCGAGGGGCCGTGGCTGGCGGAAGCCGACCGGGAGGGGCTGATCCGCTCCGCGGTGGGCGCGGCGCGCGGACGGCTGCGCCTGGCGGTGCAGGTGACGGACAATTCCGCGGCGCGGACGCTGGCCAACATCGAGCAGGCGGCGGCCTGGGGCGCGGAAATCGCGGTGGTGGCCCAGCCGTATTTTTTCCTCAACGGCACCGCGGACCGGCTGCTTGGGTTCTACCGCGAGATCGCGCGGGGCAGCGCGCTGCCCGTGGGTTTCTACGACCGGGGCAAGGCCAGTCCCTACCTGCTGCCGGAGTCGCACCTGGCGGAGCTCCTGGCCGAGCCGAACATCGCGATGGTCAAGGACAGCTCGCAGCTGCCTGCGCACCGCGACGTCTTCCTGGCGGCGCGCCAGCTCCGCCCGGGGCTGGTCCTGCTCGATGGCGATGAGTTCGACTGCGTGAGCTACCTGGCGGCGGGCTACGACGGCCTGCTGCTCGGCGGCGGGATTTTCAACGCCGGCATCGCGCTCCGGCTGATCGCGGCGGTGCGGGCGGGTGACGCGGACGAGGCGGAGCGGCTGCAGGCGCGGATGAACGACCTGATGCTGCGCGTCTACGGCGGCCCGAAGATCGAGTGCTGGCTGACCGGGCTGAAGGAACTGCTCGTGCAGATGGAAATCTTCTCCACCCATGCGAACCTGCTGGGATATCCGCTCACCGAGGAGTGCCGCCTGCAGATCACGGAGGCGGTGACCGGGGCCGACGGCCTGGGCTTCGAGGCCGACCTGTTCGAGCCGGTGCGGCGCTGAGGACTCCGCCATGTCGACCCCCGCCACCCCGGGCCTGCCGTATACTGACACCAAGCCGCAGGGGTCGCCGGATTTCTTTTACGGGATCAATGCCACGTTCCGTTTCATGCTGCAGCGGCTGGGGATGGACGGCTGGCGGCGCTACCTGGAGGAATTGGGCCGCGGTTATTTTGCGCCGGTGAACCGGCAGTGGGCGGAGGGCGGGCTCGGCGCGGTCGCCCGGTACTGGCGGGCGTTCTTCGCCGCCGAGCCCGGTGCCGTGGTGGAGGTCGTGGAGCAACCGGACCGGGTGGAGGTGCGGGTGCACGAGTGTCCCGCGATCAAGCACCTGCGGGCCGGCGGCCGCGAGATCGTGCGCGAATACTGCCAGCACTGCTATTTTCTGGGCTCGGCCCGCGCCGGGGCGGCCGGCCTGACCATGCGGCTCAGCGGGGGCAGCGGCAGTTGCTGCCACACCTACGCGCGGGCGGACGCCGGCCTGGCGCCGCAGGACCTGGCGCAGATCAAGGAGGCGCGCTCATGATCGGCTGTTACGACTTCTGCGGCCATTACGAGTGGACCTTCGGCTGGTTCGAGCGCACCGGCGGCCATGCGCTGGTGCGCGACTACTGGAACGAGGCCATCAACCACGACAGCCAGCGGCACGCGCGCGATTTGATCCGCCACGGCGGCATTCCCGGCATGCTGAAATACTGGGGCCACACGCTGGCCGAGGAGTCGCCCAGCCTCGGCTTCAACATCTCGCACCGCGAGGACGTGTTCCGGATCGATTTCCACGACTGCCCGTCGCGGGGGTTTTTGCTGCGCAACGGGCTGAAGAACTACCGCGACTATTGCGACCATTGCATGGGCTGGACCGGGCCGATGCTGCGCGAGGCCGGCTATGTCATCGACCACGAGCACGATCACCAAGGCCACTGCTGGTGGGAGATGCGCCCGGCGTCCGCCACCGGCGGGCATGCCGCGCCGGGCTTGGTGGCGGGCGCCAAGGACGTGCGCCTGCGTCCCGACTGGCCGAAGGACCCGGCGAAGCTCGACCGGTACACCAAGGCCAACGATCCCGACGCCAAGATGAAGTGAGGCCCGGGTTCAGATGCACCGGCCGCCATCCACGTCGAGGCAGACGCCGGTGATGAACTCGGAGGCGGGATCGGCGAGAAACACGGCGGCATTCGCGACATCCGAGGGCTGGCAGAGGCGGCCGAGGGGAATGGAGGCGAGGAAGCGCGCGCGGGTTTCCGGGGTGTCGGCCGTCCCCATGAAGGTGGTCAGCAGCGGGGTTTCGCCGAGGGCGGGGTTGATCGCGTTGGCCCGGATTTTTTCCGGCGCGAGCTCGACCGCGAGGGACTTGGTCAGGAGGACGACCGCGCCCTTGGAGCCGTTGTACCAGGACAGGCCCGGCCGCGGGCGGACGGCGGCGGTCGAACCGATGTTGATGAAGCAGCCGCCGCCCTGCCGGCGGAACACGGGCACGCAGTATTTGGCCGAGAGGTAGATGCTCTTCACGTTCACCTGGTAGAGCCGGTCGAACTCCACCTCGGTCACCTCGAGCATCGGCTGGTTGCGATGGCTGATGCCGGCGTTGTTCACCATCACGTCGATCCGGCCGAAACGGGCCACGGCGGTCTCCGCCAGGCGCGCCATGTCGGCGGACGAGCTGACGTCGGCGGGGCAGAACTCCGCGGTGTAGCCCTGGCTGCGCAGGGCCTGCGCGACGCGTTCGCCGGCCGGCGCGTTGAAATCGGCCACCACCAGCCGGGCGCCCTCGCGGGCAAAGGCCTGGCAGATGCTCTCCCCAAAGCCTGAGCCGCCGCCCGTGACGATGGCCACCAGGTTCTTCATTCGACCGTTCATGTGTTTTGCGGGGGGTGGATTGGAAACGGGACGGAAACCCGGCGGGCGCCGGGTTGGGCAGGAGTCACTTGGCGGTGTAACCGCCGTCCACGGGCAGGTTGATCCCCGTGATGTAGGCGGAGGCGTCGCTGAGCAGGAACACGACGGCGCCGCCGACCTCGTGTGCCTCGGCCATGCGGCCGAGCATGGTCATCTTGCCGTAGCGCTCGCGGAACGCCGGCGCCTGCGGTTTCTCCGGGTTGAAGATGCCGCCGGGCGAAACGACGTTCACGCGCACGCCTTTGCTGCCGTAGTGGGACGCGAGGTAGCGCGTGAGGTTGATCATGCCGCCCTTGTGAAAAAAATAGTCCGGCGCGGCGGTCATGGCCGTGCCCTCGTAGAGCCAGGGATTCATGCCGACCATGCCCTGCATCGAGGCGATGTTGACGATGCTGCCCGATCCCTGGGCGGCCATGGCGTCGCCGAAGGCGCGCACGGTGGCGAAGAATCCGGTGGCGTTGGTCTCCATCGACGCGCGCCACGCGGCGAGATCGTCACTGAACTTGCCCATCGGACGGCTGACGGCGTTGAACACGATGCCGTCCACGCGGCCGTGCCGGGCGAGCACGCGGTCGCGCAGGGCGTGCAGCGACGCCTCGGAGCCGATGTCGACCTCGTCGACCTCGACCTTGCGCCTGGCTTTTTTCTCGGCCGCGGCGAGTGCGGCCAGCGAGCTGCGGTTGCGGGAGGCGACGACCAGCGTCGCATTGGCGGCGCCGAGGGCGGAAACGAGGGCGCGGCCGAGCAGCCCGGTGCCGCCGAACTGGACGACGACCTTGCCGCGGAGGGAGAAGGCGGAGGACTCAGGCATAGGGGGAGCGCGCGGCGGGCTTGAGCGCGGCGGGCAGCGACAGAATATTACCTTGGAGGAGCTCGAGCCGCTGCTTCGTGTAACTCGTGATGCCGATCACGTCGGCGCCGATGCCGAACACGTTGTGCCCCTCGGCCACGAGGTCGCCAAACGGCGCGTACAGGCCCGCGGCCATGGCGAACTTGCCGTGCTTCCGGGCGGCGGCGGTGACACGTTTGCGGGCGGCGGCGACCTCGGGGGCGTCGAGCTGGCCGGCCTTGCCAATGCGGTGACTGAAATCGCCGGGGCCAAACAGCAGGCCGTTGAACCCCGGCACCGCGGCGATGGCCTCGACCTGCTCCAGCCCCTCGGGCGACTCGATCTGGAAGAGCAAAATGACCTCGGTGTTGGCGTGCTGCAGGTACTCGGCCTGCGGCAGCAGGCAGAACTGGCCGTCAATGTTGCCGCCATCGAGGGCGCGCTTGCCGAGGGGATGAAAGCGGCACCACTCGACGATCTGGCGGGCCTCGGCGGCGCTGGCCACGTGCGGCACCATGATGCCGGTGGCGCCGGCCTCGAGGGGGCGGACATAGTCGCTATAGCTGCCCTTGCTGACGCGGACGATGCTGTCGACGTCGTGAATGCGGGCGGCGCGGATCTGGTTTTCGAGGCCGGACCAGTCGGTCGGCACGTGCTCGTTGCAAAGCCAGACGGCGTCCACGCCGCACAGGCCGGCGGCCTCGACCACGCGCGGGTCGGCGAGGTTGGACTTGAAGACGGAGGGAAACTGGCCCTCGCGCAGGAGGCGGAGGATGCGGCTGGGGCGGGTTTTCATGAAGGGAGTTGGGCCTGGATCTCGGCGATCTCGACGCGTCGGGATTTCTCGGCGCGGCTGCGGCTGCCGGCGATGATCACACACATCATCTCGACGGTATCAACGAAAGGATAGGGGGCCCGGCCGCTGCGGACGAAGTCGATGAAACTGACCAGCTGGCCGCGAAAGGCGTGGTACGTGTCGGCGAGCCGCACCGGCACCGCGGCCTTGGTGCCGCAGACCTGGCCCGTGCCGAAGATGGTGCCGCCGTCGTACACGACCGGCAGCGTCACCTGCACGCCGCTGCGGTGGACGAGGTGGGCAACTTCCACGCCGGGCTGGGTCTCGAGCCGGATCGAGAGGAATCCGGGCCCGAGGAGGCGAAAGACCGGCTCGAGGGAATGGATGCCGTAGCGGTCCCAGGTCTTGATCGTGACGAGGGAGAGCCAGCGGAGCTCGCCGAGCGCCGGCAGGTTGGCGATCAGCGCAGTGAGCTCGGGCGCGTACCGCATGCCGCTCGACGAAAGTATCCGCGCGCCGGCCTTTTCCCAGGCAATGAACGTGCGCAGTTCCTCCAGGTTCGACGCGAGCGGCTTGTCCACGAACACGGGCAGGCCGGCCTCCACGAACGGGCGGGCGCGGCGGACGTGGTCGGTTCCGTCGTCGGTGGAAATCAGGACGGCATCGACGTGGCCGATCACATCCTCGGGCCGGGCGACGATGTTTGGAATCAACGAGGCCTTCGCGACGGAGGAGGCCTCGGCGGGATTATCGGTCCACACGTGGGTGACCTGCACGCCCGGAATGCGTACGCTCGCGTGCGGCTGGGCCCCGAGATACTGCGGAATGCCGGCGTAGGGGCAGCGCGCCATGGCCTCGCGGTCGTAGCCGTTGATGATGGCGGACCACGAGTACGGATGGCCGTTGCCCGGGATCATGCCCAGCATGGCGAGCCGGAGCGGCGCGGATGATGGGTCAGGCATGAAGGGAGGCGCACGCCACGCGCGCGCCGGACTCGGCCGAGGCGAGCGCCGCGAGATTGAAGCGCAGCGTCTGCGCCGCCGCCTCGAGCGAGCAGAGCCGGGAGGGCTGGCCCTCGAGTTGGTCGAGAAAGGCGTTGGCCTGGGCGATAAAGGGCGTGTCGCGCTCACCCGCGGGGACCGGGTGCCAGGTCCAGTCGCTGGCGCCCGTGGCGAAGGTGCCCCAGCGCTGCCGGTGCAGTTCAATCTTCACGCTGCCGTGCTCGGCGTTGAACTGCAGGGTGGTTTCGTTGGGCGCCTGGAACTGGTTCAGCGCGTAGGAGACCAGGGCGGCGCCGTGCCGGGCGGAGACATGGACGGTGTCCTCGACCTCGACGTGGGGCAGCGCCAGGTGGGCACAGTCACAGAGCACGCTGTCGGCGGGGCCGAGCACGCTTTCCATCCAGTTGACGGAGTGGGTGAGCGCATCCTGGATCGCGCCGCCGCCGGTGCGGCGGTCGCGGTAATAGGTCTGCGCAAAGGCCGGTCGGAAGGAAGGAAACGACTGGCCGGAGACGACCGTGGCCGAGCGCACGGGACCGAATTCGCCGCGCCGCAGGAATTCCCGGGCCGCGGCGAGCACCGCGTAAACGTGGAGCACGTACGCCACGGCGACCTGCCGGCCGGCGCGGTCGCGGGCCCGGAAAAGCTCGCCGACGCCGTCGAGTGATTGCGAGAGCGGTTTCTCCACCAGCACGTGGCTGCCGGCGGCAAGCGTTTCGATTGCCATCGGCACGTGCAGGTGCGCCGGGGTGCAGATGACGACCGCGTCGAATTTCGCGGCGAGGGCGGTTTTCCAGTCCGCCGCGACCGGCACCTGGTACGTGTCCGCCATTTTCTGCAGCAGGGCGGGGTTGGCGTCGCAGGCGGTGGCCCGGACCCGGCCGGTCTGCAGGAAGCAGCGCAGATGGCGTTCCCCGATGCTCCCGCAGCCGATCACCAAGACGGAGTATTTGGACATGGGGTGGGTGAGGGTGCGTCTTACCGGCGGGCCAGGGTTGTCAGGATGATCGCAGCCGCCCCGATGCGGGTGTCATTCTCAGTTGCCGGGAGATCCAGGAGAGGCGCCAAACGGGGCAGGTCGGTGGCTTGATAGCGATATTTTAGTGTCCAGCTGGCCTCGAAGCGCGCGTCGGTCGCACCCGTCGCCAGCACCTGGTCGAGCTTTGTCACCCAGTCCTTCGCTTGCGCCGGGTCGGCGTCGACGGTCAGCGCGGCGCCGAGGATAAAGGGATAGGCGCGGGTGCCGGCCGGCTCCACGGCCGCGGCGCGGACGAGGGCTTGGCGCATGGCGGGATCGGAAAGGTGGAGCCAGCGGAGGGCGTAGGCGGCGTCGCTGCGCAGGTCGGGATCCTGGGCAGCCAGCAGCTGCGCCAGTCCCTCGAGCGCGTGCGGCTCCCCGGCCAGCGTGGCGGACCAAAGGGCCAGGGCCATCGGCACGGAAGGCGGTCCCGCCATGCGGTGACGCACGAGCTCCAGCGTCGGGCCGCGGACACGGTGGCCGAGTTTGCAGAGCGTTTCGATCGCCTGGTTTTGGTCGGGCGCCGCCGGGTCGAGGTAGACCCGCTCGACCTTGGCAATCCAAGCGCTGCGTTCTTCCGGCGAGTGCGAGACGGTGGCCAGCACGCGATAGACCCCGATCCGGAATACCGCCGACTCCGTGCGGGGAAGTTCGCGGAGGAAATAGGCGCGGATGGCATCCGCCTCCCCGGCGGCGATCAACGCCTCCGCGGCGTGAATCCGGACCCAGCTCTGCTCGCTCGCCATGATTTGGTGCAACACGCTGCGGGCATGCGCTCCGAGTTCGGCGGGAGTGGGAGTGGGAGAATCGGCGACGGCGCCGGACAAGCCCACGGCGGTCAGCAAGGCCAGCCCGAGACCGAGACTCCGGCGGATTCGGCGAACTTCCGTGGGTGATGGTGTTATCATGACAAGCTCAGCGGGCGAGCACGACAAAGGCCGGCGACGTCCGTCCGACGGGGCTGCGGTCGAAGTCGCCGTGGATCGTGACCTCGGTGAAGCCGGCGCGATGCAGCAGGTGCTCCAGCTCGAAGCGCCAGAACCAGCGCATGCTGAGGTGGACGATCGACTCCCGGGCCGGGCCGGGGCCCGTCTCCTCGACGTACCGCATGGTGATCCGGATCAGCTGGTTGACGCGGTCGCGCGTGGCGGACACGTAGCGTTTCACCGACCGGCCCTCGTGGGTGAAGCTCAGGTCGAGCGTCTCGGGCTCGCTGTCCAGGGCCATGCGCTCGAGTCGGGGGTTGAACACGTCGAAGGCGAACCGTCCGCCGGGCGCGAGGTGCGCCCGCACGCGCGCCAGGCAGGCGAGCTGCTGCTCCACCGTGTCGAGGTGCTGGAACGCGCGGAATGCGGAAAAAATCAGCCGGAAGCGCGCCGCGCCCAGGTCGAACGATTCCATGCGGCCGCAGGCGAGGGTGACGGCGGCCGCGCCCGGCTTGCGGCGGAACTGCGCCAGCATGGCGGGCGACAGATCCACCCCGGTGCACGCAATGCCCCGCGCCGCAATCGGGAGCAGCGCGCGGCCCGTGCCGCAGCCCAGTTCCAGCACCGGTCCGCCGCATTCGACCGCCAGGTTCTCGTAAAACGCCCGATCCGCGCGCTGGGCGGACAACTCGCCATAGGCGGCGTCGTAGTAGCGCGCGGTATATTCGTAGGATTCCGTCGTGCTCATGCGGGGTGGGGTAAGCTCCAGCCCGTCAGGCAATCCGCGCCCGGTCAATTTGGAAGCGGGGGCCCGCCGGTCCCTGTCATCCGCCGCGAATCGCTGGACGCGGGGCCCAAGACCTGCTTGTTGATATGTGCTCATGCCTCCCCGCAAAGTTGCCATTCTTACCGCCGGCGGACTCGCTCCGTGCCTCAGTGCCGCCACCGGCGGCCTGATCGAGCGTTACACGGCCATCGCGCCCGAGATCGAGCTCATCTGCTACCGCAACGGCTACAAGGGGCTGCTCCTGGGCGACAAGATTCCGGTGGCGGACGATCTCCGCGACTCCGCCCGCATTCTCCGGCACTACGGCGGCAGCCCGATCGGCAACAGCCGCGTGAAGCTCACCAACATCGCGGACTGCGTGAAGCGCGGCCTCGTGAAGGAAGGGCAGATCCCGCTGGCCGTCGCGGCCGAGCAGCTCAAGCGCGACGAGGTCGACGTGCTGCACACCATCGGGGGTGACGACACCAATTTGACCGCGGCCGACCTGGCGGCCTACCTCGCGAAGGAGGGCCGCCAGCTGACCGTCATCGGCCTGCCGAAGACGATCGACAACGACATCATTCCCGTCCGCCAGAGCCTCGGCGCGCTGACCGCCGCCCGCGAGGGGGCGATGTTTTTCCAGCGCGTGGTGGCCGAGCACAGCTCGAGCACCCGCATGCTGATCATCCACGAGATCATGGGCCGCCATTGCGGCTGGCTCGCCGCGGCCACGACCTACGAATACCTGAAGCTGCTCGAGTCCCAGCCCTACGTCCCGAGCCTCGGCCTCCGGCGCAACCGCCTGTCGGTGCACGGGGTCTACCTGCCCGAGCTGCCGCTCGACATCACCGCCGAGGCGGCGCGCGTGCGGGCGGTGATGGACCAGGAGGGCAACGCCAACATTTTCCTCAGCGAGGGCGCGGGGGTGGAGCAGATCGTGGCGGAGATGATCGCGCACGGCGAGGAGCCGCCGCGGGACCCGTTCGGCCACGTGAAGCTCGACCTGATCAACCCGGGCAAGTGGTTCGGCGAGCGCTTCGCCAAGCTGCTCGGCGCCGACAAGGTGCTGGTCCAGAAGAGCGGCTATTTCGCCCGCGCGGCGGCGGCGAACAGCGCGGACCTCGGGCTGATCGACCGCTGTGTGCGGCACGCGGTCACCTGCGCGCTGCGCGGCGAGAGCGGCGTGGTGGGCGAGGACGAGGAGCGCGGCGGCGAGCTGCGGGCCATCGAGTTTACGCGCATCAAGGGCGGGAAGCACTTCGACATCCACACGCCCTGGTTCGAGAAACTGCTGGTGCAGATCGGCCAGGCCGAACCGGCGACCCCGGCGGCGTGAGCGCAGCGGAGCTGCGCGGGCGATGGGCGATAGGCAATTGGTCCGAGGGTAGGGCGGGTTATCCCTAACCCGCCGCGAATATCAGCCGGCGAACGACGGCGCGTTAAGGATAACGCGCCCTACCTCCTGATCCACGGCAGCGCGTCGAGGTCGACGTTGCCGCCGGTGAGGATCAGGCCGACGCGTTGGCCGGGGAGTGGCAGCTTGCCCGCGAGGACGGCAGCGTAGGGCACGGCGCCGGACGGCTCGACGACGATCTTCAGCGTGTCCCACAGCTGGCGCATCGCGGTGACGATCGACTCCTCGCTCACGGTGATGACCCCGTCCACGAGGCGCTGCATCACGGCGAAATTGGGCACGCCCACCGTGGTGCGCAGCCCGTCGGCGATGGTCGCGGCGTGGTCGAGGGGAATGATATGCCCGGCTTGGAAGGAGCGGGCGGCGTCGCCGGCGGCGGCCGGTTCCACCGCGATCACCTGGATGGCGGGGCGAAGCGCCTTGGCCGCGATGGCGGTGCCGGCGAGGAGTCCGCCGCCCCCGACGGGGCAGAGGATGACGTCCAGGTCCGGCAACTCCTCCAGCAGTTCGAGGACCGCGGTCCCCTGGCCGGCCATCACGCGCTCGTCGGTGAAGGGATGGATCATGGCCGCGCCGGTCTCGGCGACCACGCGCGCGCAGGTTTCCTCACGGGCCTGCTGGGTGGGCGCGCAAAGCGTGATGCGGCCGCCCCAGGCCTCGACGTTGCGGATCTTGGTTTGGGCGGAGTTCGACGGCATCACGATGTAGGCGGGGATCCCGCGGAGCCGCGCGGCGCGGGCGAGGGCGGCGGCGTGATTGCCGGAGGAGTGGGTGGCGACACCGCGGGCGGCCTCGGCGGCGGTCAGCGAGAAGACGGCGTTGGTGGCGCCGCGGGCCTTGAAGGCGCCGGTCTCCTGGAAGTTCTCGCACTTGAAGAACAGCGCGCCGCCGGCCGCGGCGTCGAGCGCCGCGTTGGTGAGGACGGGGGTGCGGCGGATGTGCGGCCTGATCCGGGCATGGGCGGCGCGGACGGCGGCGAGGTCCAGGGGCATGGTGCGGGCAGCTTGCAGAGCGACGGGGCGGGCTGCAAACTCTGCGCATGGTCAAAAAACTGCTCCACACCCGGATGCGGGTGAACGATCTCGGCCGCTCCGTAAAGTTCTACCAGGACGCCCTCGGCCTGAAGCTCACGCGCCAGCACACGTCGCCGCGCGGCGCGCAGCTGGCCTTTTTGTCGACGCCCAACAGCGACGAGGAGATCGAGCTCTGCCAGCTGCCGAACAGCCCGAGTGTGCAGGTGCAGCCCGACCTGATGCACCTCGCGTTCGAGGTGGACAACCTGGCGGCGTTCGCGGCGGAGCTCGAGCGGAAGGGCTTCAAGCTCAGCGACGGCCCGACGCCGACCGGCAGCGGCTCGGTGATTGCGTTCATCGATGCGCCGGAGGGCTACGAGGTGGAGCTGATCCAGCGCGCAAAATGAGCGACGAACCCGCGAGTCCGGCACCGGTCCGCTGGGCGCAGGCCTGGCCGGACGCGCTGGCGTTCGGCGGCGGCCTCGCGCTGGCGTGGTTTGGCGGCTGGCAGACCAAGGACCTGGTGTGGAGCCTGTGGCTCTCCAGCCTGCTGGTGGGCTATGCGATGATCGTCTGGATGATTTTCAGCCCGGCGCTATTCATCGCGACCAACGCCTGGCGGGACCGCGCGTTGATCGGGAGCCAGCCGGTGGCGCCGGCCGCGGCGGGCGGGGCGCTCCTCATGGTCGGCGGCCTGTTCCTGCTGGCATTCTTCACGGTGCATTTCGGCATGTTTCACTTTGTCCATTCGGTTTTCCTGAACCTGTTTTTCCCGGTGGTCGCGGGAAAGGCCCAGACGCCCGGTCTGGGGCTCTACCTGCAGGTGCTGGCGGCCTACTGGCCGTTTGTGCTGGTGGCGGCGGTGGCGGAACGGAAGGCCTTCCGCTGGCCGGCGGCGGCGCCGGTGACCGCGCCGGACACCGCCGTGACCCCGGAGGCGATCGCTGCGCGCAAGATGCGGAACGCCATGCAGGGCGGGATGAGCGGCATGATGACGCCGTACCGGAACGTCGTCCGGCTGCACCTGCTGATCTTCTTCTTCGCCTTCGCGCACTTCGCGAAACTGGACAGCTTCCTCGTCTACGTCGTGGTGTACGCGGTCTATTTCTTCCCGTGGCGGCTGGCGAAAGGGAAATAGCTTTAAAGGACCGGTGGCTTATCAAAGCATTCATCAAAGAAAGACCAGTCATGCAAATCCGAGCGATCCTTGGTTTCGCCGTTTTGGCCCTTGCGATCGGTGTCGTCCCCGCACGGGCGGCACTGAGCAGAATCCAAGAAATCGAGAAGCTCGCCAACGAGGACGACGTACAGGCGATGACCACACTGGGCCTCATTTACCATCAAGGTAATGGCGTTAAACAGGATTACGGCCGTGCGATCGATTGGTACATGAAGGCCATCGAAAAAGGCGATGGGGACGCTTTCAACAATCTGGGGGTGATGTACCGCGATGGATTGGGCGTACAAAAAAATCAAAAGGTAGCCTACCTGATCTTCCTTGCCGTCCACATGCAAGGTATGGGCGACGAGGACACGCAATTCAGGGCGGGACAAAACCTCGAACGCATGGTGCAAGATTTACCAAAGGAGGAACTTCACGAAGCGCTTTCCTACACTTGGGCATACGTGGTGCAGATTCTGAAGAGCCGCGGGAAGGACATGAAGATTGGGGCTGATGTGTTGCCGGCTCAGGATCGACCGAGAATACGTGACAATGGCTGGTGGCTGGACAGCGAGCAGGCGGCAATGACGTTCAAATCTCCCCCTCCCTGGGACAAAGCTCCTCCAGTTGCGCCATACGTACCCCTGAAATCATTCCAGCTGCTTTACGAAGTTCGCGGGCCAAAATCCCAAAAGTTCGACCCGTTGACGAAATTTGACGTCGTAACGGATCGATCCGCATCGGGCACCCGCCTGCAATTTGCGAAGCGGAGTGAGGAAGGGGGCTATGTTGTATTTGCCAAATCGACTTTGGTTTTTAGCGGCGAGAAGCGCCGCGCGTTGGTCATCGGCACGGAGAGTGGTTCCACCGTGATTTTTCTGCTGAAGGTACCTAGCGATCCCAAGATAGGCGACTGGTCCGAATGGCAAAAGCCCGACTATTTGGGAGACGAGGATGCAGTGTGGGCATTCATGCATGACCAGAAAAAAGCTGTTCGCTCCAAGGCGATTCCGGCGGACTGCTTCGAAATCCGGTACCGGGTAGAGGCCAACGACTAGACCGAGATCGGCAGGTCGACTACCGGCCCCCGAACTGGCGCTCGTAGGCGAAGAGGTATTGCTGGGCGAGGCCGGCGAGCGGGCCGAAGTGGGCGCGGCCGAACTGCGCGACCTGCGCCGGCTTCCAGCCGTGCAGGCCGTAGCGCGCCGCCATCGCCTTGAGAATCCACGTGTCGACGGGAAACGCCTCGAGCCGGCCCGCGCCGAACAGCAGCACGCAGTCGGCGATTTTCTCCCCGACGCCGGGCAGCGAGCAGAGCCGTCCCTTCGCGGCGGCGTAGGGCAGGGCCTCGGTCTCCTCGAGCCAGCCGGGATGCGAGGCGAGGAATCGCGCGGTCTGGCTGATGAAGCGCGCGCGGAAACCGAGCTGGCAGGCGCGCAGCTCCGGTTCGGGAATCAGCGCGAGCTCGCCCCAGGTGGGCAGGCGGTGGCACCCGGGAACAACCGTGGCGCCGTGGCGTTCGGCGAGCAGCGCGAGCATCTGCTTGATCTGGACGATCTGCTTGGTGGCGCTGCAGAGGAAGCCGAGCAGCGTTTCGCCAAAGGGCTGGCGGAGAATGCGCAGCCCGGGAAACGCCGCGAGGCAGGCGGCGAGATGGGCGTCGCTGCGCCAGGGGAGGGAGTCGGCGAGGGCCACGGTGTCGCGGGAGCCGTCGAAATAGTGGGCGAGGGCTGGGCCTGCAGATTCGGCCAATGCAACAGGCACGGACCAGTGCAGCTGTCCATGGAGCCGCGACGCCCTCGTCGCGGATTGATCGGAACGCGGCGAGGGCGCCGCGGCTCCATCCAAGAGAGTGAGGCGGATAATGTGGTCGGCAAAAATTCCGGTCCAGATTCCGTCGTCGCGGTGCCAGCGGAAGGCCTGGCCGCCGTCCAGCGTCTCGGCGAGCACGGCGTCGCCCAGGGTGAGGCCCGGACTCAGGATCTGCCAATCGGACCAGCCCGAAGTGGCGGGGCGGGTGGCCGGGCCGCGCTTCACTTGTCGGGTTTTTCCCAGAGGAAGCTCTTGTGCGCGGCGAGCAGGCGGCCGTCGGTGGCGACGACCTCGACCTTCCACGCCACGGGGTGCGCCTTGGGTCCGGCCCAGTCGGCGCCGGTCAGGCCGAGGTTGAACACCGTCGAGCCCGCGGGCAGCTCGACGGGAAAGGTGTAGACTTGGGGCCGGGGCGAGTCGGGCTTGATGACGGAGACGACGAGCTTGGCCGAGGGGAGGGCGGCGCCGGCATTTTTCACCCGCGCGAGGAAATAGAAGCCGGCGCGGGTTTCGGGGTGCGTGCGGTGCACGATCTGCGAGCCGGTGTTTTCCTGGCCGGTGAAGTATTCGGACACGCGCTCGAACGCCACGGCGTCGCGCCACTCGGGCCACACGCGGACAAACTCGACCTCGGCGGCCCGGGCCAACGGGCAGGCGACGGCGAGGAGCAGGCAGGCGAGGGCGGTACGCATGGCGGAAGGTTGAGCGGCCGGGAGGCGGGGGACAATGAAATCAATTCCGCAGCTCGATGAGCTGGTAGCGGTGGATGCCGAGGGGCGCGGAGACCCAGTTTTTCACCGCGGGGTGGATCAGGTAGGTGCGGGCGCCGAAGACGAGGGGCGCGCAGGCGGCGTCCTCGAGCATGAGCGCCTCGGCCTGGCGCAGCAGGGCGAAGCGCGCGGCGCGGTCCGCGGTCACCGCCGCCTGGTCGATCAGGGCGTCGTAGGCGCGGCTGCTCCAGCCGAAGACATTGCTGGGGTTCCCGGTGCGAAACATCTCGAGGAAGCCGATCGGGTCGGGGAAGTCCGTGGTCCAGCCGCGCAGGGCGAGCGTGTGGCTCAGGGTCTGCTGGTTTTGAATCCACGTTTTCTGGTCATAGGGCTCGATGGTGATCCGCACGCCGAGTTCCCGGCGCCACATCGCCTGGATGACCTCTGCGACGCGCGGCAGCTTGTCGTCATCCAGCACCTGCATCGGGAGGCTGGGCAGCCCGCGGCCGCCGGGGTAGCCGGCCTCGGCCAGCAGGGCGCGCGCGGCGGCATAGTCCTCGGTCTGGCCCGCGGGTCCGGTGTAGCCGCCGCAGTTGGGCGGGACGAGGGTGGGCGCGGACAGGCGGGCGCCGGCGAACACGCTTTGGGCGATGGCCGCCCGGTCCAGCGCGAGCGCGAGCGCCCGGCGCACCTTGGGATTATCGAGGGGCGGCTTGGTGGCGTTGAAGTTGACCAGGTAGAGCTGCAGCAGGGGATCGATGCGGAGTTTTTCCGGCGCGGTCGAGCGGTAGGTGGCGAGCTTGGAGGGCGGCACGCTGAAGGTGACGTGCAGCTGGCCAGCGCGGAAATCCAGCTCCTCGGCGTCGGCCTTCTCGATGGGGTAGATGATCACCCGCTCGAGGCGGTTCTGCGCGGCGCCCCAGTAGAAGGGATTCTTGGTGACGACGATGCGGGCGTTGGGCTGCCACTCGGTGAGCGTGAAGGCCCCGTTGCCCACGAGCTTGCCCGGCCGCGCCCAGGGCGAGGCGCGGTCGTCGAAGCGGCCGGCCGCCTCGACCGACGCGCGGTGCACCGGCAGGACGGTGGTCGCGAGGATCCCGAGAAAGTAGGCGGCGGGCCGCACGAGGGTGACGCGCAGCGTGAGGTCATCGACCACCGCGACGCCGACGCCGGAGAAATCCCCGGTCTTGCCCGTGGCGAAAGCCTCCGCGCCGCGGATCGAATACAGGTAATACGCGTAGGAGTTGCCGAGCGCCGGCGAGAGAAAACGCTGGAAGGACCAGGCGAAGTCCCGGGCGGTCACGCGGTCGCCGTTGGACCAGCGGGCATCGGCCCGCAGGTGAAACGTGTAGACCAGGCCGTCCGCGGAGATGTCCCAGCGTTCCGCCACGCCGGGCACGGCGGTCGCGGTTTTCTCATCGTAGTTAGTGAGCCCCTCGAACAGCGCGCCGATGATGTTGTAGTCGGTCGCGGCGTCGTAGATCTGCGGGTCGAGCGTGGCGGGCTCGTTCTGGTTGCCGATCAGGAGCGTGTGGGTGCGGAGACCCTCCTCAGCCGGGGTCTCGCGCTTGGCGCAGCCGTCGGCCAGCAGGGAGAAAACCACCAACGGGAGGACGCACCGGCGGAAACGCATGGACCCAACGAAAGCAGGCGCTGGGCTCCGCGCAAGGCGCGGAACCGGTTTACTTGGCGGCTCCGGCCGCGCCCTCGAGCACGGCCTCCTCGCGCTCGCGGCGGAACTGGCTGGTGTAGAGGTCGTAGTAGTGCCCGCGCCGCTGCAGCAGCTCCGCGTGGGTGCCGGACTCCTCGATGCGGCCCGACGTGATCACGAGGATGCGGTCGGCGCGCCGGATGGTGCTGAGCCGGTGGGCGATGACGAAGCTGATGCGGCCGGAAAAGATCGTTTCGAGGCCGCGCTGGATGAGCTGCTCGGTCTCGGTGTCGATCGACGACGTGGCCTCGTCCATGACGAAGATCTGCGGGTTGGCCAGCAGGGCGCGGGCGAACGACAGGAGCTGGCGCTGGCCGGTGGAGAGGCGGTTGCCGCCCTCGCCGACGGGCGAGTCGTAGCCTTTTTCCATCTGCGAGATGAACTCGTGCGCGTTGACGAGTTTCGCGGCGGCCTCGACCTCGGCGTCGGTGGCGTCGAGCCGGCCGTAGCGGATGTTCTCGCGGACGGTGCCCTTGAAGAGGTGCGGGGTCTGGAGGACGATGCCGAGCTGCGACTGCAGCCAGCCGAGCGGGCGCTCGCGGTAGTCCGTCCCGTCGAGCAGGACCTGGCCGGACACCGGCTCGTAGAACCGGCACACGAGCGAGACGATGGTGCTCTTGCCGCCGCCGGAGGGGCCGACGAGGGCGATGGTCTCGCCGGCGCGCACGGCGAGGTTGAAGTCGTGCAGGACGACCGGGCCGTTCTCGTAGCGGAAGGTGACGTTGCGGAACTCGACCGTGCCGATGCGCTGCGGCCCGCCGTCCACGGCGATTTTCGAATTTCGAATTTCGATTTTCGATTGGGTGGCGATGCGCGCCGCCACGGCGGGCGAGTCCTTGATCGCGGGCTCGGTGGCGAGGAGGCCCATGACGCGCTCGCCGGCGGCCTGCGCGCCCTGCATCTCGGTGAGCCGCTGGGCGAGCTGGTTGATGGGCTGGAAGAACTGCCCGGCGAAGTTGATGAAGGCGACGAGCGTGCCGAGGCTGAGGGCGCCGTTCGCCGCGACATACCCGCCGCGCCACAGCGCGAGGCCGGCGGCGAGGCTGCCGAGCGTCGTGACGATCGGGAAATAGATGGCGGTCTGCCGGGCGTTGAGCACGGCGGCGTCGAACATCTTCGTCGTGAGCTGCGAGAATTCCGCGAGGTTTTCCGGCTCGCGCACGAGGGTCTTGGTCGTGCGCACGCCCTGGATCGACTCGTTGTAGCTGGCGGTGATCTGCGAGTTGAACTTTCGGATCTCGCGCGAGCTCAGGAGCATCTTGCGCTGGAAAAATTTGGAAATCACGGCCAGCGGCGGCACGATGGCGATCACGATGAGGCCGAGCCGCCAGTTCATGTAGAGCAGGCTGGCCGCGATCATGGTCACGTAGGAGAGGCCCCAGGTGATGTCGAGAAAGCCCCAGCCGATGACGCGCGCGAGCCGGTCGCAGTCGCTGGTCAGGCGCGTGATGAGCCAGCCGACGGGGCGGGTGTCGAAGAACGCGAATTCCAGCTCCTGCAGCTTGTCGAAGCCGTCGCGGCGGATGTCGTGGGCGAGGTGGCAGCAGAGGCTGCCGGCCAGCCCGATGAACGCCCAGACCATCGTGCACAGGACGAGCGTCACGGCGAGGTAGACGCCAATGTAGCGGCCGAACGGCGCGCGGGCGCCGTCGCGGATCACGCCGTCGATGACCCAGCGCGTGATCTGGACGAAGCTGGCGTCGCAGCAGGCGAGGATGACGGCCGTGAGGAAGAGCGGGAGGAGCAGGCGCTTGTACCGCAGGGCGCGAAGGAAAATCTTCCACCACAGCCCGGTGTCGAGCCGGGCCTTGAATTCATCCTCCTGGTGAAAATGGGCGGACATGGGTCAGGCGGGTTTGAGTTCCGACTTATAATCGGTTTCCACGCTGGTCTGGATCTGCCAGAGCCGGCGGTAGAGGCCGTCCTGCGCGGCCAGCTCGGCGTGGGTGCCGGTCTGGATGATGCGGCCGTGGTCGAGCACGATGACCCGGTCGGCGTGGGCGAGGGTCGAGAGGCGGTGGGCGATGACCAGGGTCGTGGCGCGGCCGCGGCGCTCCTGCAGGGCGGAGAGGATGAGCGCCTCGGTCTCGGCGTCGATGGCGCTCATGGCGTCGTCGAGGATGAGCAACGGCGGGCGCTTGAGGACGGCGCGGGCGATGGCCACGCGCTGGCGCTGGCCGCCAGAAAGCGTGATGCCGCGCTCGCCGATGACGGTGGCATAGCCCTCGGCGAAGGAGAGGATCGTGTCGTGGATCGACGCGGCGCGGGCGGCGGCCTCAATCTCGTTGTCCGGCGCGTCGCCGCGGCCGAGGCGGAGGTTGTCGCGCAGGGTCTTGGAGAAGAGGAACGGCTCCTGCATCACCACGCCGATCTGGCCGCGCACCCACGGGCGCGGGAGCGACGCGAGCTCGCGGCCGTCGAGCTGGATCGAGCCCGCGGAGTAGTCGTAGAGCCGCAGCAGCAGGTGCATGAGGGTGCTCTTCCCCGCGCCCGAGGGGCCGAGGATGGCGAGGGACTCGCCCGGCGCGACATCGAAGCTGATGCCGTTGAGCGCGCCGCGGCCGTCCACCGCCAGCTGGTCGGTGGCGTGGTGAAAATGCAGGTCGCGCACGGTGATGCGCCCGGAGAGGGGCAGCGCGATCAGGCTCGGTTGCGCGGCGGGCTCGGACTCGCGGGGCACCGCGCGGATTTCCCCGATGCGGGTGAGGGCGACCGAGGTCTTGCCGAGGTCGGTCAGGATGCGGCCCATCTGGCGGACCGGCCAGAGCATGATGCCGAGGTAGGAAAGAAAGGCGAAGAGCATGCCCACCGTCAGGCGGCCCTCGGCGATCCAGTGCGCGCCGACGAGCAGCGTGAGCCCGATCTGGCTCAGGGCCACCAGGTCGCTGATCGACCAGTACCAGGACATGAGCCGCATCAGGCGCAGGCTGCGGTCGCGGTAGCGGGAGTTGGGCACGGCGAACTTGCCGCGCTCGAACTCCTGCCGCGCGAACGCCCGCACCACGCGGATGCCGGTGAGGTTTTCCTGGATGACGGCGGTGAGCGCGCCCTCGGCTTCGTCGACCGACTTGAAGACATGCTTCACCTGGCGGAAGTAGAAGTACGCGTAGAGCGTGATCGGCCCGATCAGCGCGAACGACACGAGCGTCATCGGCACGCTGAGCGAGAGCAGGAGGGGGAGCGCGGTGGCGCCCAGGATGAGGGCGTTGCCGATCTCCATGACCTGGGCGGCGAGGAACTGGCGGACGGTCTCGACATCGCTGGTGCAGCGTTGCACGAGGTCGCCGGTGTCCGCGCGGTCGTGGTAGCGCGCGGGCAGGTGGTTGAGGTGGTCGTAGAGCTCGTCCTTGAGCCGGCGCGCGATCCCGTCGCTGGCGAGCGAGGCCTGCCAGCCCTTGAGATAGCTGAAGAGGCCGCCGGCGGCGCTGAGCAGGACCATGGCGAGCGGCGCGAGCCAGAGGTGGGCGCGCAGCGAGCCGGCGCCGCCGAGGAGGTGCAGCAACCCGGCGATGAGGACGGGCGTGCCGGGACCGACGGCCTTGCCCGCCACGGCATAGTCGATCGTCGCGCTGCCCACCAGCGGTACGCCGTAGTTGAACATCGTGACGAGGACGAGGCATCCGAGCGCGCCTGCATAGCGGAGCCGATGTCCGCGCAGGAGCGACCAGATGACGTGGAGTTGGGAAAACATGGAAAATTGGGCGAAGAAAAACCCGCTCGGGCGGGAGCGGGCTGGCGGAAACCGGGTTTCCAGGAGGCCCGCTCGATGCGGCGGGCGAGAACTCGACTCAGGTGAGCGAGGGGCCCGCGGGCGCGACGAGGTAAATGGGGGAGTAGTCGGCGCGGGTCGGCATGCAGGATCGGGGTTCGGTGCGGAGAAAAGGACCGGGCCCCGCCGCTGGCAAGCGGGAATTGGCCGCGCGGGCCGGCCCGGCGCAGGCCGGCGTTGCGTCCGCCGGGCCGGCCCGTGAAACTCTGGCCTAAGAAATCCCCCGCGCGTCCGTCTAATCCGCAGAACCTCATGGCCACCGACCCCCCGACACCTCGGGCCCAGACGCATGAAAACACCGGATTGCTGGAACGCATCTTTCGGGAGCAACAGGCTCCGCTCACCCGCTACGCCGCGCGCCTGCTCGGCGACCCGGACCGCGCGCGCGACGTCGTGCAGGATGCGTTCGTCAAGTTCATGGCGCAGCCGGACGCCGCGGTCGACGGGCACGCGGTGGAATGGCTGTTCACCGTCTGCCGCAACCGCGCGTTCGATGTCCTGCGGAAGGAGAACCGCATGAGACGCTTCGAGGAAGGCGAGCTGGAGCGCACCGGCACGGCGGATCCCCGGCCGGGCCGCGCCCTCGAGGCGGCCGAGACGCACGCCTCCGTCCTGCGGCTGATCGACCGGCTGCCGGCGAACCAGCAGGAGGTCGTCCGCCTGAAGTTCCAAAACGGTTTCAGCTACAAGGAAATCGCGCGCATCACCGAGCTGTCGGTGACCAACGTCGGCTTCCTGATCCACACCGCGGTGACCCGACTGCGCCGCGAATTCGCCGCCGAGCGGCCCTAGACCCATGACCACGACCCACAAGATTTCCCCGGATGATCCCCGTCTGACCGCCTTTGCCCTCGGCGAACTGGAGGGGGAGGAGCTCGCCGCGGTCGAGGCCGCGCTGCGGGACGACCCCGCGGCGCGCGCCGCCGTGGACGAGATTCGCACCACGGCCGCATCCCTCGAGGCGGCCCTCGGCGCGGAGCCGATGGTGCCGCCGGCGGCGGTGGCGCGCCCGCTGCGGAGTACGGCAATTATCGCCGGCAGCGACCCCCGGAAGCTCGATGGCGGCCCGCTGGGTAAGCTGATCAAGTTCCCGCAACCCAAGTTCCCGCAACTTTACTACGTGATCGGCGGGCTGGCGGCGGCGGCGTTCGCCGTGCTCGTGGCCTACCGCGGGTCGCCGGTGCACGTGCCGGCGGAAAAGAAGAGCTACCTGGAGCTCACCCTGCAGTCCGCGGCCCTGGAGGCCGGGGCCAAGAATGAGGCGCCGCAGTCCCGCGCGCTGGACGCCGCGGCCAAATCGGTGCGGCGGGAACAGTCGGACAAGAAGCGCGACGAGTCCGCGGGCCGGGCGGCGGATGTGGTGGTGGCCGCGGCGCCGGTGACGGTGCAGAGCCAGTTGTTCCAGAGCGGGGCCGCCGATGCCAACCGGCAGCTGCAGGCGGACAGCCTGCAAGAGCGGGCCGGCAAGGATGAGGAAATGCAAATGGCGAAAACCATGGCGCCGGCGCAGCGGTTCAAGGAAGAGCCGAAGCCGTCGCTGCCGGCCGTGCCTTCCCCCACACATTTCAACATGATGGCCGTCGGGTCCGTCACGGGCGGCCTGGCCGCCAGCGAGCAAAACCAGGCTTACCGGAAGGCGAAAGCCCCGGCGGGAGCCACGTTTGGCGGGGTTGATCTGCGCCTGGCTGAGCGCCGCGTCCCCCAGCTCGCTGCGGACCGGGCGGACGCCGGGATGGCGGGTGGGACCGTGAGCCTGAACCTGCCGGACCCGGTCCAGGCGCCCGCGGCCGCCAAGACCGAATTTAACACCGAGGGCTACGCCTACTCGCGGGACAACGACTTCCTGGAGGCCGCCGGCAACCCGCTGTCGACGTTCGCCATCGACGTCGACACGGCGAGCTACGCCAATGTGCGGCGGTTTCTCGCCGACGGCCAGCTGCCCCCGGCGGACGCGGTGCGGATCGAGGAGCTGGTGAACTATTTCCCGTACCGCTATGCGCCGCCGGCCGCGGGCGGGAAGGACGGAGCACCCTTTGCGGCCTCGATGGAAGTGGCCGAGGCGCCCTGGGCGCCGTCGCACCGGCTGGTGCGCATCGGGCTCAAGGGGCGCGAGGTTTCCACCGCGGAACGCGCCGCGGCCAACCTGGTGTTCCTGCTCGATGTCTCGGGCTCGATGGACGAGCCCAACAAGCTCCCGCTGGTGCAGGAGGCGATGCGGCTGCTCATCGCCAAGCTGCGGCCCGACGACCGCGTGGCGATCGTGGTGTATGCCGGCGCGAGCGGGCTGGCGCTGCCGTCGACCCCGGTGGCGAAGTCGCGCGAGATCCTCGCCGCACTCGACGCGCTCACGCCGGGCGGCTCGACCAACGGCGCGATGGGCATCCAGCTCGCCTACGACATCGCGAAGGCGAACTTCGTGACGGGCGGGCTCAACCGCGTGATCCTCTGCACTGACGGCGATTTCAACGTCGGCGTGACGAGCGAGGGCGAGCTCACGCGGCTGATCGAGGAAAAGGCGAAGTCGGGCGTGTTCCTCACCGTGCTCGGCTTCGGCATGGGCAACTACAAGGACGCCACGCTCGAGCAGCTGGCCGACAAGGGCAACGGCAACTACGGCTACATCGACACGCGCCGCGAGGCGGAGAAACTCCTGGTCGAGCAGGTCAACGGCACCCTGGTGACGATCGCCAAGGACGTGAAGCTGCAGGTCGAGTTCAATCCTGCGCTGGTGGCGAGCTACCGGCTCATCGGCTATGAAAACCGGCTGCTGAAGAAGGAAGACTTCAACAACGACGCGGTGGACGCCGGCGAGATCGGCGCCGGGCACACCGTGACGGCGCTGTACGAGATCGTGCCGGTGGGGGCGGAGGGGAAGGTCGCGCTGACCACGCCGGCGGTGGACGAATTGAAGTATCGGGCGTCGGAAAATTCGAAATTGGAAATTGGAAATTCGAAATCAAGTGAGCTGCTCACACTCAAGGTGCGCTACAAGGAGCCGGCCGGCGCGGTCAGCCGGAAGCTCGAATTCGCGCTGGTGGACGCGGGCGCGCGGTTCGCCGCGGCGACCGCCGACTTCAAGTTTGCGGCGGCGGTCGCGGAGTTCGGGATGATCCTGCGCGAGTCGCCGCACAAGGGGACCGGCACGCTCGCCGAGGTGCTGGCGTGGGCGCAGGCCGGCACGGACAGCGATGCGGGCGGCTACCGCGGCGAGTTTATCGGGCTGGTGCGCCAAGCCCAGGCGCTGCTCCGCTAGGGGGCGGAAAAAAGCCCGTCTCCGCAAAGGGGACGGGCTCGGGATCAAGCGCTGGAAAACGCGCTTATTTCTTCGGGGCGTCCTTGGCCTCGACCTTCGCGGGAGCGGCCTTGGCGTCCTTGCAGCAGGGCTTCTCGCACTTCGCCTTCTCGACGTTGCACTTGGCCTTGTCCGCATCGCACTTGGCTTTGTCGGCGCAGCAAGCCTTGCAGTCCTTGCAGGCAACCTTGGCGTCCTTGCAGCAGGGCTTCTCGCACTTCGCCTTCTCGACGTTGCACTTGGCCTTGTCGGCGGCGCACTTGGCTTGGTCGGTGCAGCAAGCCTTGCAGTCCTTGCAGGCGATCTTGGCGTCCTTGCAGCAGGGCTTGTCGCACTTGGCCGCGCACTTGGCCTTGTCCGGGTTGCAGGTCTTGCAGTCCTTGCAGCTGACCTTGGCGTCCTTGCAACACGGCATGGCGCATTTGACGTCGGCCTTGGGCTGGGCGGCGGCCGCGGGGGCATCGCCAGCGAAGGCGAACGAGGCGGTGGCGAGCACCGCGATGAAGAGGGAGAGTTTTTTCATGGGGGATGGGAGTTGAGCGCCCAGACCATGCCGGATCGCGCCTTGGCGCAAGGTTGTTCCGGTGCCGGGCCGCGCCTCACCGCAGGAGCGGCCGCAGGACCAACCACACGTTTTCGGCGACGACCGCGTGGCCGCGGGCGGTGGGGTGGATGCCGTCGGGCTGGTTGAGTTCCGCCTGGTCGCCCACGCCGGCGAGCAGGAACGGGATGAGCGCGAGGTGGTTTTCCCGGGCGACGTCCGCGTAGATGGCGGCGAACTCCCGGGCGTAGCGTTCGCCCATGGTCGGGGGCATCTGCATGCCGGCGAGGACGATCACGGCGGCGGGGCACCGGGCGCGCACGCGGTTGATGATGCCCTGGAGGTTGGCGCGGGAAACGGCCGGCTCAATGCCGCGGAGGCCGTCGTTGGCGCCGAGCGCGAGCACGAACACATCGGCGGGCGAGCGCAGGGTCCACTCGACGCGGCGGAGCCCGCCCGCGGTCGTCTCGCCGCTCAGGCCGGCGTTGATCACGCGCCAGGGGAGGCGGGCGGCGTCGAGCTTTTGCTGGATCAGCGCCGGGTAAGCCTCGCTGGCCGGGTCGTCGAGGCCGTAGCCGGCGGTCAGGCTGTCGCCGAAAAACACGAGCGTGCGCGGCTCCGCGGCACGCAGGCCGCCGGCGGCGAGGACCAGCCAGAGGAATAAAATCCGGGAGAAATGCGCGCTCATGCCAGAAATTGACCGCTTGAACTAGCTTTCGTGCCGTTTCCGGTGTTTCGTGGCCAGATTCTTCTGATGAGTGCCCCAACGATGCTGAAGGTGGAACGGCTGACCAAGACCTACCGGACGGCGGGCGGTCCGCTCACGGTGCTGCGCGACGTGAGCTTTGAGCTCGCGGCCGGGGCGAGCGTGGCGGTCGTCGGGCCGAGCGGCAGCGGCAAGACCACGCTGCTCGGGCTGTGCGCCGGGCTGGACCGGGCGACGGCCGGCACGGTGAGCGTCGCCGGCCGGGACCTCGGCGCGATGGACGAGGATGCGCGCGCCCTGGTGCGCAACGCACATGTCGGGTTCGTGTTCCAGAACTTCCAGCTGATCCCGACGCTGACGGCGCTGGAGAACGTGCTGGTGCCGGTCGAGCTGGCGGGCGACGCCAGCCGCGGGGACGAGGCCCGGGCGCTGCTGGCCCGGGTGGGGCTGGGCGAGCGCTGCGACCACTATCCGGTGCAGCTTTCCGGCGGCGAACAGCAGCGCGTGGCGCTGGCGCGGGCCTTCATGAACCGGCCGAAGATCCTCTTCTGCGACGAGCCGACCGGCAACCTCGACGACGACACGGCGGGGGCGATGGTCGAGCTGATCTTCGGCCTCAACCGCGAGCATGGCACCACGCTGGTGCTGGTGACGCACAACCTTGAACTGGCCAAGCGCTGCGCCCGGATCATCCGGCTGAAGGGCGGCGCGGTCCTGCACGACGAGGCCACCGGGGCGGCATGAACTTCGTGCTGCAGATGGCCTGGCGCGACTCGCGCGCCTCGCGGCGGCGGCTCGCGCTCGTGGCCCTGTCCGTGGTGCTCGGGATCGCGGCGCTCGTCGGCATCGGCTCGTTTGCGGACAATCTCCAGCGCAACGTCGAGCAGCAGACCAAGGCGCTGCTGGGCTCCGACCTCACCCTCGAGTCGCGGGCGGGATTTTCCGCCGACGCGCAGGCCTATTTCCGCACGCTGGGTGGCGAGCAGGCGCACGAGGTGGCGCTGGGCTCGATGATCACGTTCCCCACGCGCGGCAACCAACGGCGGCTGGTGCAGGTGCGGGCGCTCGAGGGCAACTTCCCGTTCTACGGGGAACTTGCCACGGCGCCGGCGGACGCGCGGGCGAAGCTGGCCACGGGCAATTTTGCGCTGCTGGAGGACACGCTGCTGGTGCAGTTCGGCGTGCAGGTGGGCGACGAGGTGACGATCGGCCGGCAGACCTTCACGGTGGCAGGGGCGCTGAAGAAGATCCCGGGCGAGTCCGCGGTGGTCGCGATGTTTTCGCCCCGGGTCTACGTCTCGCGGGCGGCGCTCGAGACGACCGGGCTGCTGCTGAGCAAGACCTTCATCACCCACCGCACTTACTTCAAACTCCCGCCGGGGCGCGACCCCGAGCTGCTGGTGCCGGAGCTGAAGGCGAAATTCCGCGCCCAGCGCTGGCGATACACGACGGTCGAGGAGCGGAAGCGCGACCTGGGCCAGACGCTGAAGGACACCTACGCGTTCATCAGCCTCGTGGGCTTCGTGGCGCTGTTCCTCGGCGCGGTGGGGGTGGCGAGCGCGATGCACGTCTACATCCGGCAGAAGATCGCGACGGTCGCGGTGCTGCGCTGCCTCGGGGCGAGCGCCCGGACCAGCTTTGCCGTGTACCTGGTGCAGGGCGCGGGGGTCGGCCTGCTCGGCGCGCTGCTGGGCGCGGCGCTGGGCGTGAGCGTGCAGCTCGTGCTGCCGGCGGTGGTGAAGGATTTCCTGCCGTTCCCGGTGGAGTTCCTGGTGTCGTGGCCCGCCGTGGGCAAGGGGGCGCTCGCCGGGCTGGTGATCTGCCTGCTGTTCACGTTGCTGCCGTTGCTGACGGTGCGGCGGGTGTCGCCGCTGCTGGCCATCCGCTCGGCGGCGGGGGAGCCGCCGGGGGCGGATCCCTGGCGGCTGGCGCTGTTTTTCGTCATCGCCGCGGCGGTGCTGGGCTTTGCGGTCTGGCAGACGGGGCACTGGGCGACAGGCGTGGGTTTCACCCTGATGATGGCGGCGGGATTCGGCACGCTGGCCGGCGTGGCGCAACTCGTCTCGTGGGCGGCGCGGCGGCTGGTGCCGCGCAAGCCGCTGCCCTACGTCTGGCGGCAGGGCATCGCGAACCTCCACCGGCCAAACAACCGCACCGTGCTCCTGCTCCTGTCGCTCGGGCTCGGCACGTTCCTGATGCTGACGCTCGTGCTCACGCGCCAGACCCTGCTCGCCAAGATGCTCGCCATCGGCGGC
Source organism: uncultured Opitutia bacterium (assembly GCA_903872505.1). Classification (GTDB taxonomy): domain Bacteria; phylum Verrucomicrobiota; class Verrucomicrobiia; order Opitutales; family Opitutaceae; genus Opi-474. Next base: position 7,911 of record CAIQKV010000046.1, on the reverse strand, counting down.
GACACCCGCCCGAACCTGATGTTTTTTGACATCCAGGACGACCAGGCCGCCCGCGTGGCCGCCATCGCGAAGGCCAACGGCGCGCCGTTGCTGGCCGAGGCGCCGATCGTCACGATGCGGCTCACCTCGCTCAAGGGGCGTCCCGTGGAAGATCTCCTGAAGGACGAGAAGTCCGGCATCCCGGCGTGGACGCTGCGCCGCGAGTACCGCTCGACCTACCGCGGCGAGCTGACCGACACGGAGAAAGTCACCGCGGGCAGGTTCACCGGGCGGGTCGCGCCGGGCGAGGCGCGCGTGCCGGTCTCGGTGGAGGCCAGCCTGGCGAAGGATCTCCAGCTGTCGCTGAACGACGCGCTGGTGTTCGACGTGCAGGGCGTGCCGGTGAACGCCTACGTGGGGAGCCTGCGCGAGGTGGAGTGGCAGCGGATGCAGCCGAACTTCTTCATCGTGTTTCCCCTCGGCGTGCTCGAACCCGCCCCCAAGACCTTTGTCGCCGCGGTGCACGCGGCCTCACCGGCGGAATCCGCGCACCTCCAGCAGGCGGTGGCGAAGGAGTTTCCCGGCGTGTCGGCCATCGACCTTTCACTCATCCTCCAGACGGTGATGGGGATCGTCGCGAAGGCGGTGTTTGTGATCACGTTCATGGCGGCGTTCACCGTGGTGACCGGGATCGTCGTGCTGGCGGGGGCGGTGCTGACCGGGCGGTTCCAGCGCATCCGCGAGACCGTACTGCTGCGCACGCTCGGCGCGACGCGCCGGCAGCTGCGGCAGATCCAGCTTATCGAGTACGCGGTGCTGGGCGTGCTGGCGGCGGTGACCGGTGGCGGGCTCGCGGTGGCGGCCAACGCCCTGCTGGCCCGGTTCGTGTTCAAGACCCCCTTCGTGCTCTCGCCGCTGGTGCTGCTCATTTCGGTGGCGGCCGCGGTGGCGGTGACCCTGGTCACCGGCCTGATCACCAACCGCGGGGTGGTGGACCACCCGCCGCTCGAGGTCCTGCGTCAGGAAACATAGCGCGGTCGCGCCGGGGCGGGACCCGGCAAGGCGCGGCGGGGTTTGGACTTGTCACGTCCCGCCCGCCCCTCGTCACTCGTCGCCATGCGTCGTGTCGTCACCTTCCACTATACCCTGCGCGATCCGTCCGGCCGCGTGCTGGACACCTCCGCCGGGGGCGGGCCCATCACGTACCTCGAGGGCGCGGGGCAGATCATTGACGGTCTCGACACGCGCCTGCGGACCACGGCGGCCGGGGCGAAACTCCACGTGGCGGTGCCCGCGGTGGAGGCGTACGGCGAACGCGATCCCGCCCAGGTGCAAAAGGTGAAGCGCGCCGTGCTGCCGGTGGACGGGGAGCTGCGGGTGGGCGAGCAGTTCCAGGCCGGCGAGGACCGCTTCGCGCCGGTCGTCACCGTGGTTGCGATCGAGGGCGACGACGTGACCCTCGATGCCAATCATCCGCTGGCGGGCGTGGACCTGGCGTTCGAGGTTGAGATCACCGCGGTGCGGCCGGCGACGCCGGAGGAACTGGCCCACGGCCATGCCCACGGGGCGGATGGAGCCGGACATTGCCAGTAGGCGGACCGCGCGCCTAGCTTCCCCACCATGAAAATCCTCGGCATCGACATCGGTGGTTCCGCCGTGAAAGGCGCGCCCGTGGACACGGCCACCGGCCGGATGCTGGCGGAGCGTTTTCGCATCGAGATGCCCAAGGTGGTCACCCCGGCGGCGATGGCCAAGCTCGTGGCCGAAATCGCGCGGCATTTCAAATGGCGCGGGCCCATCGGCATCGGCTTCCCCGGGGTCATCCAGGGCTCGCGCACCATGACCTCGGCCAACCTCCACAAGCAATTCATCGGCTGCGATACCGGGAAGCTCTTTGCCCGGGCCACCCGCTGCCGCGTGATGCTGACCAATGACGCGGCGGCGGCGGCGGTGGCCGAGATGACGTTTGGCGCCGGCCGCCGGTTCCAGGGGACGACCCTGTTGCTGACGCTGGGAACGGGCATCGGCTCCGCCCTCTGCGCCCACGGCACCGTGGTGCCCTGCGAATTCGGCCACCTGCCGCTGCACGGCAAGTCAGCGGAGCGATACGTGTCGGCGACCGCGCGCAAGCGCCGCGAGCTGTCGTGGGCCGAGTGGGGAAAGGAACTCGGCGAGTATGTGCGCACGCTGGAGGGATTGCTCTGGCCCGACCTGATCATCATCGGCGGCGGCGTCAGCGCCAAGCACGCCAAGTTTTTCAAGTACCTCAAGCCGCGGGCGCGGCTGGTGCCGGCCAAGTTCCGGAACGGGGCGGGCATAGTCGGCGCCGCCCTGGCGGCGGGGCGGCGTCCGTAGGACCGGCGAGCATCGGGATCGCCGGCAGGGTCGTACGGAGGGTGGGGGAGCCAGAATGCGCCCATCAATCCGAGGGGAGCGGCAAGCCCGTTGGCGCCACTGTCTTTCATCGCGGACTTGGTCGCCAGGAAATCGTCGTTCGTCGCAATCTAACGTGCATTCGTCGCAAACCCGCGCTTATCCGCTTGAACCGGCCCGAATAGCGGCGAAGAACGCGGGACGAGATATGGAACGCCGCTGGCTCAAGTTCGTCGCGCTGACCGGGATCTGGACCTTCATCGGCCTGGTGCTGGCGATCGAGCTGTATTTCAGTGCCCGCGCGGGCATGAAGGGGCAGCCGGTGGATATCTGGGAAGTGGCGCTGCCGCAGTTTGTCCGGGCGACGATGTGGGCGTTGATGGCGCCGTTGATCCTGCTGGCGCGCGAGAAGATGCCGCTGAGTAACGGGCTTTGGGTGGGCGGGGTGAGCTTCCACCTCCTCTTCAGCTTTGTGGTCATGGCGGTTTTTTTCCTCGGCCGGATGGCGGGCTTCGCCCTCTTTTCCGACGGGTCCTACACCGGGAAATTCTGGCCGTGGGCGCTGGATAATTTCTACGGCCGCAACATCATCGACATGGCATTCTACTGGGCGGTGCTCGCCTTCGGGTTCAGCAATGAGATTTATCACAAGTACCGCAGCGAGGAGCTGCGGTCGGCGCAGCTGGAGGCCCGGCTGATCGAGACCGAGCTCCGGGCCCTGCGCCAGCAGATGCACCCGCATTTTCTCTTCAACACCCTGAATACGATCGCGGTGCTGGTGCGCGAGCGGAAGAACGACGAGGCGGTTACGCTCGTCGCCCGGCTCGGCACGCTCCTGCGCATGGCGCTGGACAACACGGGCGTGCAGGAAGTCACGCTCCGCCAGGAGATGGATTTCCTCGAGCGCTACCTGGAGATCCAGATGGCGCGGTTTTCCGACCGGTTGCAGGTCAGCTTCGCCATCACGCCCGAGGCGATGCAGGCGCGCATTCCCAATCTCCTGCTGCAGCCCATCGTGGAAAACGCCATCCTGCACGGGATCGCCCCCCGGCCCGGGCCGGGTCATGTCGACGTGCTGGGCCGGGTCGAGGACGGCAACCTCCACCTCGAGGTGCGCGACGACGGCCTGGGATTGGAACGAAACGGCCGCGTGAAGGAAGGCATCGGGCTGGCCAACACGCGGGAGCGGCTCGACAAGACTTACGGCGCCCGCGGCCAGCTGGTGCTGCGCAGCGAGCCCGGCCAGGGCGTCTCCGTCCAGATCATCCTGCCCTACCGCCGATGAAAGCCCCGACCATCGCTGCCGCCCCCGCCACCCCCGCCCTCAGCCGGATCCGCACCGTCATCGTCGATGACGAGCCGGCGGCGCGCCGCGGGGTGCGGCTGCTCCTCGAGCGCGATGGCGGCGTGGACATCGTGGGCGAGGCCTCCGGCGGCGCCGAGGCGGCGGAGCTGATCGCCCGCGAGCGGCCCCAACTCGCCTTTCTCGACGTGCAGATGCCCGGCTGCGACGGGTTTCAGGCGCTCGTGCGGGCCGGGATCGAGCATGCGCCGGCGGTGATTTTTGTCACGGCCTACGACGAGCATGCGCTGCGGGCGTTCGAGGTGAACGCGGTCGATTATCTCCTCAAGCCCTACGATGACGCGCGGTTTGCCGCCGCGCTCCAGCGCGCGAAGGACGAAGTGCGCCGCCGCGAGGCCGACACGGTCAACACGCGGCTGCACCAGTTGCTCGATTACCTGCAGCACACGCCCCTGCCGGCCACATCGCCGGAATATGCGTCCGACCGAATCCTGCTGAAGTCGTCGGGCGAGATCTTTTTCCTCAAGGCTGAGGAAATCGACTGGATCGAGGCCGAGGGCGACTACATGAAGTTCCACGTTGGCGGCCGGGCGCACCTGATGCGCGAGACGATGGCCCGGCTCGAGGCGCGCCTGGACCCGAAACGCTTCATCCGCATCCACCGCTCGACCATCGTGAACATTGAACGGCTGCGCAAACTCAGCCCGTCGTTCGCCGGCGAATATGCGGTCATCCTGCACGACGGCACGAAGCTGAAACTCAGCCGCGGTTACCACGAACGGATCGCGGTGCTGCTCAAGCAGGCGCTCTGAGGCCCGCCCGGCCCGGGCCGGGAACCGGCCGGCGGCTAGCTCGACCGCGACCGGCTTCCCGGTGGCGGCACCGCGACCAATGCGGTAACCAGCGCACCACGCTGGCCGTTCGTCGCACGCCACCCGGCGCGCCTCCGGCAGGGAGGAGGGAATTTTGGCCGCAGCGTACCGGCGGTTCGGCGCGCGGCAAGGCGTGCTGGTCGCAATCGCGTTGAGCACGTCCGCGTCCGGGCAATTTCTCTCGTCACCAAGAAACAGAGATCGCGCCACAACCGTGGCCGCTGCTTCCGAAAACCTGACCCCCACCATGAAAATCGATTCGTCCTCCCGCCCACGCAAGTGGCTGTCTGTGGCCGCCCTGCTCCTGCTCGCCCTCCCGGTTGTGTCCGGCCAGACCGTCGCGCCCGCCGCTGAGGCCGCCGCGAGCAACACCGAACCGACCAAGCTCGAGCGGGTGCTCGTCACCGGCACCTTCCTGCCGGTCTCGGCCAGTGTCACCGCCAGCCCGGTCCTGACGCTGGAAAGCAGTACGCTCGGCATGTCCGGGGCCACCGATCCGCTGAATCTGCTGAAACAGTTGACCCCCTATTTTAACGGCAACGGCAATGTGGGCACGGAATTTGACAACGGTGGCGCCGGCGAATCCAACGTGGCCCTGCGCAACCTGACCACCCTGGTGCTGGTCAATGGGCAGCGCATGCCCATCTCGGGGGTCAGCAGCACCAACGGCACCGGCGGCGTCGTCGACCTCAACACGATCCCGACGGCGATGATCGACCGCATCGAGATCCTGAAAGACGGCGCCTCGACGATCTACGGCTCGGATGCGATCGGCGGCGTGGTCAACATCATCCTGAAGAAGGACTACAACGGCTTCGAGGTCGGCGGCCGCCTGGGCTCGACCAGCGGCGGGGACTACAAGACGCGCAATATCTATCTGATCGGCGGGGTGGCCGTACCGGGCGCGTCCCTCACGGTCGGCGCCCAGCATTTTGAAAACACCACCCTGGTCACCACGGACCGGCCGCTGACGACCATGAGTCCGGCCCAGATCAACGCCCTCGGCTACAATGTGACGAGCAATGTTTACAGCGGCAGTTATCCGGGCCGCGTGAACAGCGACATCCTCGCCGGCTCGCCGCTGGCGGCGGGTGCCCCCGGCTATAATGCCGCCATGGTCACCCCGCCGGCGAAGAGCAGCCCGTCGGCGCCCCCCATGACCCTCGCCCAGCTCGAGGCCGCCGGCATTTACATCCCGATCAGCTCCACCCCGGCGTTTGCGGCGGTGGGCAGCACGTCGATCCTGAACACGACACTCTTTGGGAACCCGCTCGTCGTCGGCACCAAGCGCAATGAATTTGTCGTCAACGCCTCGAAGGAGCTGCTCGGCAAGGGCCTCGAAGTCTTCGGGGACGTCCTCTTTTCGCAGACAACGAACGGCGGCAGCGGCCTCGCGCCCGCGCCGATCTCCGGCCTGGGTGCCGGCGGGGGCAACAGCCTCACGATCCCGGCCAACAACCCCTACAACCTGTTCGGCATCGTCCTCGGGGTCGGCCAGCCCGCGGGGGCCCCGACGGCCCGGCAACGGACGGTCGAACTCGGCAAGCGCTCCAGCATCAACGAGACCGATACGTGGCGGCTGGTGGGCGGATTGAAAGGCGACATCAATGAGAATTACAGCTGGGAAGGCGTGTACAATTACTCCCGATCCAGCGCGACCCAGACCGTCCTCGGCGGCGGCAACGGCGCGAACATGAACATGGCCATGATCCCGCTGATCCAGGGCGGAAATTACGTTTACAACGCGGCCGGCCGGCCGCTCTCGCTGCTGACCGATGCGTCCGGCAACAACCTGCCGGTCTACGACTACTTCGCGCTCCCCGGGTTTAACGATCCCGCGACGCTCAACGCCATCAAGGTTTCCCTGTTCAAGAGCAGCGTGACGGACCTGCGGGACATCTCGGTCCGCCTGCACGGCAAGCCGTTTGATCTGCCGGCCGGTCCGCTGGTGTTCGCGCTCGGGGTGGAGACGCGGGTGGAAGGCGTCAGCGCCAGCGTCGACGGGCTTTACGCCAACGGCCTGGCCCTGGGTTATAATGCCGCCAAGACCTACCCGGGCGGCGGGAACTCGCGCAGCACCCGCGGCGCATTTGTCGAGGTCGGCGTGCCGTTGATCTCGCCCACGCAGGCCGTCCCCGGCTTCTACACCGTGGACCTGAACCTGGCTGACCGCCAGGAGGACGTCCAACCGGGCGGCAAGGCGAATACGCCGAAGTTGGGCGTGCGCTGGCTGCCCTTCGACAACAGCTTCGTCCTGCGCAGCACCTACGCCAAGGGCTTCATCGCGCCGCCGATCTACTATCTCTTCGGCCCGTCCGACAGCAACTCGCCGAGCTTCACGCTCCCGCAGGGGAACGGCAGTTCGGGATCCGGTGGCTCACTCAGCACCCCGGTGTCGATCCAGGGCAACTCCACCGAACTCAGCAATCCCACGCTGGAGTCGTCGCACGCCAAGTCGTTCACCGCGGGGTTCGTCTATTCGCCCAAGCAGATCAAGGGTTTGAGCCTCACGGTGGATTATTATGCCATCAAGCAGGACAAGGTCGGCGCGATCGACTACACCGCCGCGATCGCCGATCTCAATGCCAAGGGCGCGGCCTCCTACTACAACCAGGACCCGCTGCACCTTGGCGCCGGCTTCGTCTTTGCCGACGGCACCCGGCTCACCAGCAACGCGCCCAACCAGGTCAATTCCACCAACTTTGGCACGATCTCCATCGTCCGGAACCCGGCGGGCGACCAGAAGACCGACGGCCTCGACCTGACCTTGGATTACCGGTTCAAGACCGAATCCATCGGCACCTTCGACCTGGGGGTTAACGCGAACATCCTGTTCAACTTCTGGTTTCGCGCGACGCCCCGGGATCCCTACCTCCAATTCGCGCGGGCCTTCACCGACAAGACCACCGGCGGGGCGGGCTACGAGGGCCTGCTTCCCGGCTACACGGTCAAGCCCTACGTGAATTATGCCAATGGGCCGTTCACCGCCTCGCTGTTCATGACCTACCTGCCGAAGGTGACGGTGCCGGGCTCGCTGTTTGGCACCGGTGCCTCCACCGGCAACACCTACACGATCAACGGGCTGGCTTCCAGCACGCCGTCGTATTTCACGGCCGACGCGTCGGTTTCGTATCGGTTGCCCGACTTGGGCAAGACCTGGCTGCGCAACACGACGCTGACCGTGGGGGCCAACAATGTGTTCAACAAAGGGGCCCCCTATATTCCCAGCGATGGGAGCCTCGTCGCGGAAAACAACACCGACAAGGGTGCCTATGACATCATCGGCCGCTTCGTCTTTGTCGAACTCAAGAAGGCCTTCTGAGCGACGGCTCAATTGCGTCCTCCGCCGGGGCGCGCCGCCAGCGCGGCGCGCCCCTTTTCTGG
>CAIQKV010000045.1 GCA_903872505.1 uncultured Opitutia bacterium | reverse complement strand
CTCGAGCGCGCCGCGCGCCTCGACGGCAAGGGTTCGCTCACCGCGCTCCCGATCATCGAGACGCAGGCCGGCGACGTCTCGGCCTACATCCCGACGAACGTGATCTCGATCACCGACGGCCAGATCTTCCTCGAGACCGACCTGTTCAACCAGGGCATCCGCCCCGCGGTGTCCGTCGGCCTCTCCGTCTCGCGCGTCGGCTCCTCCGCGCAGATCAAGGCCACCAAGCAGGTGGGCGGCAAACTCAAGGGCGAGCTGGCGCAGTTCCGCGAGCTCGCGGCCTTTGCGCAGTTCGGTTCCGACCTCGACGCCAAGACCAAGGCGCAGCTCGACCGCGGCTCGCGCATCGTCGAGCTGTTCAAGCAGCCCGCGTTCAGCCCCGTGCCGATCGAGCTGCAGGTCGCCGTCCTCTTCGCGATGCAGAAAAGCTTCTTTGACGCCATCGACACCCGGAAGGTCGTCGCCGCCGCCACCGCGCTGAAGGAGTTCTTCGCCGCCCGCAAGGACGCCCTGCTCACGGAAATCCGGACCAAGGCCGCCCTCGACAAGGACCTCGAGGCCAAGCTTCAGGCCGCGTGCGAGGAGTGGAAATCCGGCTACAGCGCCTGAGCTGATTCTCGAATTTCGCTTTTAGATTTTCGCCTAACTAACCCCCCCGCCGACCGACCAAATCGAAATTCGGAATTCGAAGATCGAAATTTAATCCATGGCTTCCACCCGCGACATCCGCCGACGCATCAAGTCGGTCAAGAACACCCGCCAAATCACCAAGGCGATGGAGTTGGTCGCGGCCTCGAAGATGAAGAAGGCGCAGCAGACCGCGCTGGCCGGGCGGTCCTACGCCACGCTGATGGCGGAAATGCTCGCCGCGCTCGCCGACCGCGTCGAGGAATCCCAGCATCCGTTTCTCGTGCGCCGCGAGGTCCGGGTGCGCGGCATCATCCTCATCACGTCCGACAAGGGTCTCTGCGGTCCGCTCAATTCCAATCTCTTCAAGCTGGTGACGGACATCAAGACGCCGGCGAAATACGCCGTCATCGGCCGCAAGGGCGCGCAGTTCATCGCCCGCAGCCGCCGCGACCTGCTTGCCGATTTTCCGGCGCATGACCGCGCGGCGTTTGCCGACATCCGGGTCGTCGCCGAGTTCATGGTGAAGAAATACCTCGAGGGCGTCGTGGACACCGTGGAGATCATCTGGCCCCGCTTCCGCAACACGCTCGTCCAGGTCCCCTCCCTCATGACGCTGCTGCCGCTGGCCGACATCCAGGCAGCGTCCAGCGGTCTGCACCAGGCGTCCGGCACCGTCCCGGTGACCAAGGCGATCGCCGAGAGCCAGATGCTGTTCGAGCCCGATGCCGCCCACGTGCTCGAGGCGCTGCTCCCGCTCTATCTCAACCGCGAGGTCTATCACCAGGCGCTGGAGGCGAAGGCTTCCGAGCACAGCGCGCGCATGGTCGCGATGAAGACCGCCAAGGACAACGCCACCAAGCTGCTGGGCGACCTCACGCTCGAATACAACAAAGCCCGCCAGGCCGGCATCACGCAGGAAATCCTCGAGATCGCCGCCGCGCAGTTCAGCGCCGCCTAATCTTTCCACCCCACCGCCCCTCACTCTTTAAAATGAACACCGGCAAAATCGTCCAAGTCATCGGCCCCGTGGTCGACGTGCAATTTGCGGAGCACACCATCCCGCCCATCTACCAGGCGCTCACGATCGAGTTCGCGACCTCCGGCAAGCCGCAGGTGCTCACGCTCGAGATCCAGCAGCACCTCGGCGGCGGTGTGGCCCGCGCGATCGCCATGTCCTCCTCCGAGGGCCTCGTGCGCGGCATGACGGTGGTCGATACCGGCGCGCCCATCACGGTGCCCGTCGGCCCCGGCGTCCTCGGGCGCATCTTTGACGTCACCGGCAACACCGTGGACGGCAAGGGCCCGGTCAAGTTCGAGAAGAAGTACCCGATCCACCGTCCCGCCCCCACGCTCTCCGACCAGAATACCAAGGCCGAAATCCTCGAGACCGGCATCAAGGTCATCGACCTGATCTGCCCGTTCATCAAGGGCGGCAAGGCCGGGGCGTTCGGCGGCGCCGGCGTCGGCAAGACCGTCGTCATTCTCGAACTCATCAACAACATCGCCAAGGCACACGGCGGTTACTCGGTGTTCGGCGGGGTGGGGGAGCGCTCCCGCGAGGGCAATGACCTCTATCATGAAATGTCCGACGCCGGCGTCATCGACCAGAAGGACCTCACCAAGTCCAAGGTCGCGCTGGTCTTCGGCCAGATGAACGAGCCGCCGGGCGCCCGCATGCGCGTCGCCCTCTCGGCGCTCGCGATGACCGAGTACTTCCGCGACGAGATGAACCAGGACGTGCTCCTCTTTATCGACAATATCTTCCGTTTCTCGCAGGCCGGCTCCGAGGTGTCCGCGCTGCTCGGCCGCTCACCCTCGGCCGTCGGTTACCAGCCGACGCTCGCCAACGAGATGGGCCTCCTCCAGGAGCGCATCACCTCGACCAAGAAGGGCTCGATCACCTCCGTGCAGGCCGTCTACGTGCCCGCCGACGACCTCACCGATCCGGCGCCAGCAAACACGTTCGCGCACCTGGACTCGACCATCGTCCTCGAGCGTTCGATCGCGGAACTCGGGATCTATCCTGCCGTGGACCCGCTGGCCTCCGTCTCGAAGGCGCTCGAGG
>CAIQKV010000044.1 GCA_903872505.1 uncultured Opitutia bacterium | reverse complement strand
TTTATATAATGCAATGCAAACCATGTTGTGCTCGTATAGTATCTGACGGTATAAAATATTATGTATTATGGCTAAAGATATTATAGTGCAGATTTTAGGACCCAATAGATCTGAAGTCGAGAAGACAATTTCTGTCATTCACAAGACATACCTGCAAGAATCTAAGCAGCTTCCCGAGGGAACTCCGTTCTGTATTAGCAGAAACGCCTCGGAAGCAGACGCCATATTCGTAAAGGAATATATAGAGAAACTGGGCGGAACCGTAATTCTCGTCGATACCCCTGACTCAGAACGATTGCCCGATGTTGACCCCCTCCTAAGAGCCGCCAATGCAGAAATCGAACGCTGGATCGCGAATGGTGATGAGTCGGAAGATTTAGTTCTCAATGACCTAAATAGCGCAAACGGACTGAAGCTACCACAGTGGGTAGGCTCCTCGCTCTACCTCGACGGTCTGACAAGCGCGACCGGCTTAACTTTGCCGCCGAAAGGCGTCGCAGGCGACCTCCACCTAAACGGTCTTACAAGTGCGGTTGGACTGACGCTGCCACAGACGCTAAGATCCTCGCTCTACCTCGACGGTCTGACAAGCGCAGTGGGCCTGAAGCTGCCGATAAGTGTCGGAGGCTCCCTTTCCCTTGACGGCCTGACTAGCGCAGTGGGTCTGACACTGCCGAACAGTGTTGGAGACGAGATCTACCTCGAAAGCTTGAGTAACGCGGATAAGAAGGCCCTGCGTAAGCAATACCCACGATTGGCAGGCAATATCAGTTGATAGAACTGGGAGTTCCCTCGTATCAATTAACACGCCGTCAAACACAATGACTACTCAGCAGAACGTAATTCACGGTGCGTAGAACGCTTCGTTTAGCCCGGTTCGTATTGGACGCAGTAATCTACCTGAACACTTAACATTTCCGACAACCCCAAAATAGCTATGAGCGACCTGACCAAAAGCATCGATAAAGTTAAGTCATTTGATAAGCGCATCCTCCTGCTCGCGACAGCAAATCCGAGCCCTACCGGGTCTGAACTATTGGAATGCCTGAACTTAGCATGCGCAAAGGCCAAGTATGGGGAGCATTTCGCTCAAATCGCCTATCTCTGCGAGAAATTGAAGGGAGGCGATTTGGAACTCATTCAGAAGTGCGCCGCCCGCGCCACCGACCATCCCCGTCAGGCTGGTTATGTGGTAAGGGCTTTTTTTGCCCAAAACCTCGTTAAAGAGGGGGAGAAGTATTGGACGGAGATGGTGGCGGCCTACAAAGACACCGACAGCTATTACGCCCAGATCCTGGCCTTCGGACTCCTATTCGCGGAAACTCAGGCTGTCGCGAAAGCGAAGATTGCCGAATTCCTGAATTCTAGTCCTACCGCAAAAGAGTACGAGTCTCTCACCGTTGCGCCTGACCCTCCGAATTATAATTTCGTTTAAGCACGAATATTATTCCCGTTTCGCCTCCATGATATGCACAGCAGCAATCCGAGGTGGTCAGGTTTTAAGTATTTCAGTCAGGCGCTGTGAAAGCTCCTAACTGAATCAGTTGTCCCGCCGCTTCGCCATGGTCTGGTAGAACTCGCCGGGCGATTGAGGCGCCCCCGCCGGGTCGACTGTTGACCAAGAACACGGTTGGAGCGCCGCCCGGATCCGGTTTACGCTTCCCGCACCATCCCGGGTCAGCCGCCTCGGGCCCGATCCCGGCTTCCTGCGAACAGGCACCGCCCGCCCCACCCCAACCCGAAATCCCCTCCGCCATGCACGCCCGCATCCGCCAGCACATCCTCCGCGACTTCAAACTCACCGGCTGGAAAGAGCGCATCGAGGGACGCATGCACTACCGGGATCTGCTCAAGGAGCCGAATTGGCTGAAGGGCTGGATCAGCTTCGACGCCGTCACCTGGAATCCATCGGACCGCAAGGTCTACTGCGGGCTCAATTCGCTCGACGCCGACCTGCTGTACGCGTTCGACCCGAAGACCGGCGGCTTCGAGGGCCTCAACACCCAGAGCTGGTCCGACCGGTTCGACTCCAAGATCCACCGCACCCTGCTGCACAACCCCGCCGACGGCTGCCTCTACTTTGGCACCTCCCTGCTCCACGACGCCGACCAGCAGCGCGAGGCACCGGGCGGCAAGCTGGTCAAGTACGATCCCCGGACGCGCACCTACGATGTCCTCGGGATTCCGTTCGCCCACCAGTACATCCAGTCGATCGCGGCCGACTGGAAGCGCGGCATCCTCTACGCGTTCACCTATCCGGGGGAATTCGTGATTCGCTTCGACCTCGCGACCCGGCAGTCCCGGATCCTGGCCTACATCGGTAACGCGATCATGTTCGCCCAGCCGCACAACGCCGTCGTGGACCGGCACGGCTGCCTCTGGGGCACGTATGCCGAGACCCGGGCGTTCGATGAAATGCCCAGCCCCTCGCCGATCCGCCTCTTCAAGTACGAGCCGGACGCGGACCGCTTCACCTGGTTCGAACACGGACTCGCGCGCAAGGCCGACCCCGCGCAACTCCTGCGGGACCCGCCCCAGCCGCCTGGCGCCGAGTCCCAGCTCGCCCGCACCCGCCACAAGGACGACTACGGTTTCTGCGACTCCATGGCCTACGATGGCGACCGCTGGATCTATGCCGGCACGGTCGCGGGCGTTCTTTGTCGGATCGACGTCGCCACCGCCCGGACCGAAAAGGTCGCCAACGTGATGGCCACCGGCCGGTTTCCCGCGCTCGCGGTCGACCGCTCAGGCGTGGTCCATGGCGCCGGCGGCATGAATGGCCAGACCCAGCTGATCCGCTGGGATCCGCGCACCGAAAAGATCGAGGACTACGGTCGGCTCGCCGACGAGCGCACCGGGGAAGTGCCGGCGCGCATCCACGAACTCACGGTGGACGAAACCGGGACGGTCTATCTGGGCGAGAACGACCATCACGGCCGCTCCAGTTACCTCTGGAGCGTGACTCCCTGACCCGAAAACGACCGGGCCAGTCCGGGACAAAAATGTGATTTCCGTTCCCGCCCAGGCGGTCAGTCTGCCCGCATGCGCTGGAAACGGAAAAGCCTGGTCCTCCTGTTGCTCGTGACCCGTTCGCTTCCGGCGCAGTCACCCCAAGTGCCGGCGGCGGCCGCGCAGCGGGCCGACCCGGCGCCGCGGCTCGCCCCGCTGACCGTGGACGATTCGGGCCATGCCATCACCACCGCCCAGGCCTGGGCCGGACAGCGCGGGAAGTTGCTCCGGCAGTGGCAGGCCTGCCTGGGTGAATTTCCGCCTGCCAAGGCGCCGCTGAAGGCGGAAATCGTCACGACCGAGGAGTTCCCCGACTTTGTCCGCCAGCTCGTCAGATACCAGATCGAGGACGGCCTAACCACGGAGGCCTATCTGCTCACGCCCAAGCCGGTGGCGGGCAAGTTTCCCGCCGTGGTCGTCTTTCACCAGACCACCCGGACGAACATCCGGCAGGCGGCGGGCCTGGATGAGTCGAAACCGGAGTTGATGCAGGGGGTGCAGCTCGTGCGCCGTGGCTACGTCGTGCTTTGCCCGCGTTGCTTCATCTTTGAAGACGGCGCTTACGAGGCCGGCGGCTTCGCCCGCAACGTGGCGCGCATGCGGCAGCGGCACCCGGATTGGACCGGCCTGGCGCGCATGACGTGGGATGCGGTGCGCGCCGCCGATTTCCTCGAGTCCCTCCCCCACGTGGACCGCGCCCGCATCGGCGCCATCGGTCACTCGCTGGGAGCCAAGGAGGTGCTGTATGCGGCGGCGTTTGACGACCGCTACCGGGCGGTCGTGTTCAACGAAGGCGGCATAAGCCTGCACCGCGGCAACTGGTACAGCGCCTGGTACCTCGGCCCGCAGATTCAGCAGCCAGGCTTCGCCCTCGAGCACCATCAGCTCCTGGCCCTCATCGCCCCGCGCGCGTTCCTGCTGCTGGCGGGGGATGCGGAGGATCACGACGCGAGCCGGGTTTTTATCGAGGCGGCGCGGCCCGTTTACCGGCTGCTCGGCGCGGAACAAAACCTCGGCTGGTTCAACCACCATGCCGGCCACCGTTATCCGCCGGAGGCGCGAACCGAGGCGGAAGTTTTTTTGGATGCGCAGCTGAAACCCTGACCGCGCAAGCCGGCGGCCGGCGCGGCTAGCGCCGATAAACCGACCCGGGACGAAGTTCTTCCGCCATCGATAGCATCGCAAAATTCATCAACTGGGAGAGCGTGTTTTTATCTTCCTCGAGTCGTTTCGGATCGAAGAGCACCGAGACGGTGTAGGCTAGCTCCGCATCCGCCTGCGCGGCCAAGCCGGAACCCGGGGGGCGGTATTTCGACCAAACGTACAGATGGAAAGGCAGGCCGCCGGCCTTGCTGCCCCATTGCGAGAAATAGCTGAACGGGTTGGTTCCGCCCAGGCCGCGCAGGTTCAACCGCATCCACTCCACGGCCCGGTCCATCTGGGCCGTGGCCTTGGCCTGACGCGCGGGATCCTGGGCCAGGTGGGGCAGCCCGGCGGAATAGGCCTCGAAGAAATACATGATCAACGCCGGTCCCTGCATGTGGAGGTCGAGGGGCGCGGTCGTCGCCAGATCCTGGGTGTTCAGCCAATCCACGGCAGCCAGGCCCGCCTCCAGGTACTTCCGTTCGCCGCACTCGTCGTAGAGCAGGAAGGCCAGCGAGCCAAACGTTCCCGTCGAGCACCACCAGGGCCCGTCGTATTGGTCCCACAGCCCGTTGATCACTCCGCCGTTGTGCACATACCGGGCCAGCACCAAATCGGCGAAGGTCCGGACCGAACGCAGGTACTTCGCCCGTTGCTCGCCCTCGGGGGTTCGCACCGCCGTGGCGAGGACCCCCATCGCGATGCTCGCGGAATCGGCGACAAACCACGGTCCGGTGGTCGCCCCCGGCCGCCGGCCGTAGTTCATGTAATACGCTCCCGTCGGAGTCATGCCGTCCTGGCATTGGACCATTTTGTCCGCCCAGTTCTGGCAGGTGGCGAGATACCGGGGATTGCCGGTGAGATCAAAGGCGACGGCCAGGGCCCGGACCGAATAGGCGTCCTTGTAATGGTGCTTGCGGAGCTTGGATTGATGCAGGGTGTCCTTGGCGAGTTCGTCGCAGGCCAGGTCGCAGAGTTTCAAAAAGACCGGCAGCACCGCCGGGGGCGTCGGGCTGGGAATGGCCGGAGGCGCGGCGCCCAGCCGGGTGGCAAAAAGCGACAGGCCGAAGCAGAGAATCAGGCGGCAAACTCCAATGATGCCGAGGGTGCGGGTTTTCATAGGAGGGAGCGGCGGAGTGTCCGCCAACGGCAACCACGCTAGCACGTGCCGGCGCGGCCGTCACATGCGAACTTGGGTGGTGGTACAGCTTGGCGAGGTAGGCCGCCTGCTTGCAGGCGCAGGCTGGTATGGTCTGGTAGCCACGAGCGTGAGCGAGTGGTCGAACCTCCACTCGCTCACGCTCGTGGCTACACCGAAGCGTGCGGAAGCTCGTTCGACCAGCTCTGGGCTCAGAGCCCGTCGAGGGAATGGATCGCCACGTCCGGCTGCGCCGTCCTCGCGATGACAATGTAAAGCGCGCACGACGGATTCCTGTTGTGCGGCCGGGCTTCCGGCGATTGTCGTTCTTTTGTGACGAAAACAATGACCCGGCCCGGGAAGAACAAACTGCTGGAAGCGGCGCGCGGGTTCGGGCCGCGGTGGTTCGAAAAAACGTGGCGGCGGTCCACGATCGACATGCACATCCCGGACTGGGACCCGAAGTTCCTGTCCGAGTTTGACGTCGAGAAATACGTGGACGCGTTCGTCCGCTCGCGGGCGCAGTCGGTCCTCGCCTACGCGATGTCCCACACGGGCCTGTTCACCTACCCGACCAAGGTCGGCCGGCAGCACGCAGCGCTGCAGGGTCGCGACGTGCTCGGCGAGATGATCGACACCTGCCACCGCCGCGGGATCGCCTTCGAGGTCTACACCAGCGTGATCTTCGACCGGTGGGCGTACGACACCCACCCGGAGTGGCGCGGGATCAGCGCGAGCGGCGGGACCGGCTTCGAGTTCGGGCCCGACAGCCGCTACGGCCTGGTCTGCCCCAACTCGCCCTACCGCGAGTACGTCCGCGCCTGGACCCGCGAGCTGTGCGAGCGCTACGAGTTCGAGGCCGTCTTTTTTGACATGACCTACTGGCCGGGCGTTTGCTACTGCGAGCACTGCCAGCAGCGCTGGGCCGACGAGGTCGGCGGCGAGCTGCCGCGCATCGTGAACTGGACGGACGAGCGCTGGGTGAAATTTCAGCGGAAGCGGGAGGAATGGCTCGGCGATTTCGCGTCGATCGCCACCCGCACCGTGCGGCGGTACCGGCCCGGCGCGGCCGTCGAGCACCAGTCGTCCACCTTCCCGGCGAGCTGGCTCAAGGGCGCCTCGCATCCGCTGGTGGTGCAGAACGATTTCCTCTCCGGCGACTTCTACGGCGGCCCGTTGCAGGGCTCCTTCGCCCGCAAGCACGGCGGCGAGCTCACCCCGAACCGCCCGTATGTCTTCGCGACCAGCTACTCGACCACCCTGATCGACCACACCGGCCAAAAAACCGAGGCGCTGCTCGAGGCCAAGGCCAGTGCGGCGATCGCCGACCACACTGCGTTCCTCTTCATCGACGCCATCGACCCGATCGGCACAGTGCATTTTGCGGCGCACGACTGCATGGGCCGAATCTACGACCGGCTCGCGCCGTACTACCGGGAGCTGGGCGGCGACCGCGTGGCCGACATCGCGGTCTACCACTCGCTCGATTCGAAGTTCGACCTGCGGGAAAACGGCCGGAACGTCGCCGAGCTGGGCGAGAGCGACACCCATACCGCGTCGGCGATGAACGTCGCGGACCGGCTGATCACGAACCACCTGCCGTTCACGATCATCACCGCCCGGCAGCTCGACCAGCTCGCGCGGTTCAAGGTGCTGATCCTGCCGAACGTCCACCACCTGTCGCCGGCCGAGGCGCGGGCCATCCGCGAATATGTGCGCAACGGCGGCGGGCTCTACGCCAGCGGCGGCACATCGCTCGTCACCACCGCCGGCCGGCAGCTGAAGGATTTCCAGCTCGCCGATGTGTTCGGCGCCTCGCTGGTGAAGGCCGACTGGGCCGACCGCGTGCATCACCTCACGCCGACGGAGGCCGGGGCCGCGGACTTCGCGGGCTGGGAGCGCAACTACCCGCCGCAGTCGAAGGGCCACGGTTTCGAGGTCCGCGCCCGCCGCGGCGCGGAGGTGCTGGCCACCACGACGCTGCCCTGGCCCGCGCCCCGGCCGTCGCTCTTTTCCGCCATCCACAGCAACCCGCCCTGGGTGCAGACCGGCAAACCGGAGGTGGTGTTCAACCGCTTCGGGAAAGGCCGCGTGGTCTACTGCGCCAGCGTGCTGGAGGACATGGACGGGCTGCGGGCGACGTTCATCCGGCTGGTGCGCCGGCTGCAGCCGGAGTTCGCCTTCGAGGCCGACGCGCCCGCGGCGGTGGAACTGACGCTCTTCGCCCAAAAAGACCGGAAGCGCCACGTGCTGAGCCTCGTCAATTTCCAGTCGCAGATGCCAAACCTGCCGGTGGATGGCATCGCGGTGCGGCTCCGCCTGCCCCGCCGCGTGCGCAGCGTCCACCTGCTGCCGAGCGGCAAGCCCATCAAGTTCCGCCAGCAAAAGGGCGTGCTGACCTTCACGGCGCCGCGCCTGCGGACGCTCGCGATGTTCGCCCTGAACCACGGGTGAGCTCTGGGCCGGCCGCGTAGTTTGGCAATGTAGGCCGCCTGCTCGCAGGCGCAGGTTGGTTTGATCTGGTAGCCACGAGCGTGAGCGAGTGGTCGAACCTCCACTCGCTCACGCTCGTGGCTACACCGAAGTGCGAGCAAGCCAGTTCGACAAGCTCAAGGCCCAGAGCCTGTCGAGGGGCTCGCAGCCTACGCAATAACCCAAAACGCACCACCACGGGTGAACCCGGCGCCGGCAATGACTCCGCCGTGGTTGCTCATTTCCCGGTTTGGGCGAAACTAGGGCAATGCCGTCAACATCGTCCGTTGCCGCACCAAGACCCTTCCCGCCGCGTGCGTTTGGCCCGGCCCGGGCCTGGCTCGCCTTGCTGACCGCGGGTTGCCTGGGAGGGATGGGCATCCCCGCGCGGGCCCAGGAAACCGAGTTGCAGGTCGGCGTGCGCTCGGAGGTGAAGAACACCGCCATCTGGCCCGCCAAGACCCCGACGCCCGGCGCCCGGGAGTACGGCAGGATTTACGCCGTCGTGTTGGTGCAGCAGGTCAAGTCGGAGGACCGGCTGGTGAAGCCGGTGGATGAGCGCGCGCTCACCTCCTATTTGCTCCAGGATCTCGACGCCAACGGCTTCCGGGAATTCAAGCCGGGCGAGAAGCCCGACATCCTCCTGACCGCGAGCTACGGCCGCGGCACGCTGCACAATCCCTACATTCGCGATGCCGGCGAAATGCCGGCGGGCGTGGCCCAGCATGCGGAGAATGCCCAGGCTACCAACACCGGCGGCGACATGGACGCCCCGACGGTGACGATCACCGGAGCGATGCCGCTCCAGCTCTACGATGAGAAGACGCCGGGCTACCAGGAAAAGCTGCAGCGGGCCCAGTACGAGAAACTCTACATCCGGATCACCGCCTGGAGTTATCCCGCGTCCCCGAAGGAAAAATCCCGGATGCTGTGGAAGACCATCATGGTCGTGGACGATCCCGACCACCGGGACCTGAACGCCGTGGCGGCGAAGATGCTCGAGGCCGGGGCGCCGTATTTCGGCAAGAAAATCAAGGAGCCGGAGCTCGAGGTGCACAAGCCGCTGCCGGAGGGCCGCGTGAACGTCGGCTCGCCGAAGCTGGTCGATCCCCAGCCCAAATAGCCGGGCGCCCGGCCCGCGGGGGCGCGACGGCGGACCGCGAATCCTCCCGGGGCCCGGTCCAATTTGTGGTTCCAAGCGGGTTCGTTTGCCGCTTATTGGTCGGTTCCGATCCCATGGCCGCCCCGTCCACCCCATCACCCGCCGCCGCGCCCGGGACGCCGCAGAGCAGTTGGCCTGCGCTGTATGCCGTCGTCGCGGTCTTCGGCGCGGTGCGCTTCGCCTGCCTCTTCAACGACCTCTGGCTCGACGAGATCTGGTCACTGCGGCTCGTCGGTCAGTTGCATTCGCCGGTCGAGATCCTGACGCGCCTCTGGCACGACAACAATCACCCGCTCAACTCGCTGTTCCTCTACCTGCTGGGCCCGGCGCAGGCCGACTGGGCATACCGGCTGCTGTCGTGGTTCACGGGCACGGCCACGGTCGCGCTGGCCGGGCTGATCGGCCGCCGCCAGTGGCACCTGCTCCACCCCGGTGACGAACCGGCGAAGGCGCGCGCCGCCGGGCTGATCGCCGCGGTGCTGGTCGGCGGATCCTACCTGCTGATCCATTATTCCTCGGAGGCGCGCGGCTATGCGCCGGCCGTCGGGTTCGGTTTCCTTGCGATCTTCGCCCTGCTGCACGCCCCCGGCCGGCCGATGAGCTGGTGGGCGGCGGTCTACGGGTTGGCCTGCGTGCTGGGCCTGCTCTCCCACCTCGTGGCGTTCCAGGTGATGCTCGGCGGGCTCGTCTGGTCGGTCGCGGTGGCATTCCGGACCGGGGGACGCTGGCGCGACCGCATCGTCCAGTTGGTCTGCTGGCAGTTTGTGCCGTGGATTTTTCTCGGGCTCTACTACCTCGGGTTTGTACAAAAACTCGAGGTTGGCGGCGGTCCCACCCTCGCGCTCTCCACCGTGCTCGGGCAGCTTTCCGCGTACAGCCTGGACCTTCCCGGCGGGCTGGGCACCGCAGTGGCGCTGCCGGTTTTCCTGGGCGTGGTCGCCGTGGCCGCGGTCCTCATCGGGCGGCACGATCGCGCGCTGGCTGGTTTTTATCTCACGGCGATCATCGTTGCCCCCGCGCTCGGGCTGCTGGGCAGCCGTTTCGTGCTGCTCTATCCGCGCTACTTCATCGTCAGCGCGGCCGTGGGGCTGCTGCTCGCCGCGTATGCGCTCGCCCGGCTGTGGGACTCTGGCCGGGCGGCCCGCGCCGCCGCCGCGGTGGTGCTCGCCGCGTTTCTGCTCGGCGGGGGTGTGCACACCGCGCGGCTGCTGCGCGACGGGCGCGGCCAGTATCAGGCGGCGCTGCGCTACGTCGGCGCGCACACGCCGACCCGCACGGTCACGCTGTCGAGCGACTCGGATTTCCGCAACGTCGGGATCATCGCGTACTACGCGAAGGCCGTGGGCCCCGCCCGCTACCTGCAGTATTACTCGGGCACCAACCTGCCCCCGGGCGGCCCGCAATGGGTCCTGCTGCACCGGCTCGACGGCGAGACGCCGCCGACCGCCGACCTGTTCGCCGCGGATGGCGCGCACTACCGGCAGGAGGGCGTCTATCCGCACGGCCCGTTGTCCGGCTGGACGTGGTATCTTTTCCGCAACCTCGATCCGGGCGTCCTGCCCGCCGCGGGCCGGTGATCCGCCGGCCGGCGGTCAGTCCTGGACGAAACCGAGATCGAGCGGGACAAACACCCGCCGGCCGTTGCGCGAGGTGAGCGTCGCCCCGCCCCTGGCCGGCACGATGGACTTCACCGCGTCGAAGCCGCGCGGGATGGCCGCGATGCCGAGGATGTGCGCGACGCGCAGCGGCCGGTCGGGCCGCAGCTGCACCGCGGTCGGCGCGCCGGCGCGGGTGAGCAGGTTCGGCCGGGCGGATGCCGCGAGCCCGAGGTGGAAATACGAGGTGGTGTCCTCGACGCCGAGCACGTTGACGTGCCGGCCGTTCCACGGCGGGTAGTGCCGCCCGCCGTTGGAAAACCACAGGACGGTCTCGCGCAGCACCCGCGGATTCTTGATCGCGAAGAACACATAGCCCTCGCCGGGCAGCGCCACCGCGCTCCACGCGAAGGGCTGGCGCGCGTCGTTGACGAGCTGCACCAGCTCCTCGAAACCGCGGCGGGCCGGATACCGGGTTAGGTCGATCGTGCCGCCGGCGCTGGCGGGGACGCGCGCGAGCGAGGAAAACGCCGCGCCGAGCTTCAGGAGCGAATAGCCGCACGCCTCGGGTTTCTCCCAGTCACTCGGCACCACGTAGCCGCGCTTGAACGCGCTCGTGGAAATGTAGCCGGCGCCCGGCTGGTCTGGGAACAGCAGCATGGGGTGCGTGCCGATCGGCATCGGCCCGGAGAAACCGGAAAGCACGTGCTCGCAGTACACCGCCGTGTGGCCGTCGCGGAGCGTGAGCTTCTTGTCCACCCGCCCGCGGCGCGCCCGGGTCTGCATCGAGGTGTGCAGGGTGACCGCGCCGGCCGCGCGCTCGAGCGACTCCAGCCGCCAGTCGCGGTTGGCGGTCTCGCCGTGCGGCGGATGGCGCTCACCGCGGAAGGGCTCCGCGTTCCCGCCAAACGGCACGCAGAAAAAATCGCCGCGGGCGACCCGCAGCATCGTCGGCTGGCCCGGCAGCGGCTCCTTGCCCCACGGCGTGATGGAGAACGGCTGCACGGAACGCCGGCCGAGCTTGAACACGACCGGGGCGAGGTGCCCGCCGGTCCGCGTGAGAAAGGCCTGCGCGCGGGAACTCGCGAAGCTCCAGCCGGGCTGGCCGGCGACGGTTTTCAGGGCTGGACGCGACACCGGCATCAGAGGCGGGTCAGGATCTGACCGACGCCCTCGCTGGGCCGGGCGATGACGTACGCCGAGATCAGCTTGCCGACCGCCTCGGCAGCCGAGCGGCCCGCGTCGACGGCGGCGGTCACGGCGGCGACCTCGCCCTCGAAGATCACGGTGACGTAGCCGCCCCCGAGTTTTTCCTTGGCGATGACGCGCACGTTGGCGGCCTTGCAGGCGGCGTCGGTGGCGGCAGTGACGGCAGTGAAGCCCTGCGTTTCGAGCAGGCCGAGCGCGTCGGGAACTTTGGATTTTTCAGTCATGGAGAGTTGGTGGGGACGAGGGATGAAAATGACTTCTTGTTCAAGCAGCGGCTGGTACTCCGGCGGGCTGTCGATCACCTTCCAGGTGCCGGCATCGGGGGCATCGAGGACCTCCGCGGTGAGCGCCACCGACATTTCCTTCGTGACGACACGGGCGCAGTCCAGGGCGATCCGCAGCGAATCGGAATCGCCCGTGAGCTTGAGCAGCAGCCCGTAATAGTCGTTCAGCTCCGCCTGCAGGACGCGCACGATCGCGGCCTTCTCGATGCGGTCGAGCACGACCAGCGCGGCGCCGAGCGAGTAGATCTCGAGGAGCGCGACGGCGGGGTGCCTGGTGGCCGGGGAAGCCATGGGGCATGGTCAGAGCGCCGCCGCGGCCCGGCGGAGGAGGTCGCGGAGCTGGATCGTCTCCGCGATGGTGTCGCTTTCGTTGCAGTGTTCCCAGTCGATCCAGATGTACTCGACGCCGATCCAGCCGTGGTAGCCGGCCCGCTTCATCGCCGCGAGCATCCGGGGGTAGTTGATGGTGTTCTGCCGCAGGTTGCACTGCAGGCGGCCGCGGCACGCCCCGCGCATGTGGACGTGGCTCGCGTGGCGCACCAGCGGCTCGATCCGCCGGTCGGGCACGCCCATCCGCGTGAAATGCGTATAGTCGAGCGTCAGCGTCAGCCCCGGCACGCGCCGCACGAGGTCGGCGGCGGTGGCGGGCGTCGGGACGATCGAGCCGACGTGCGCCTCCACGCCGAAGACCAGGCCGGCGGCGCGGCTTTCCTCGACGCGCCAGCCGAGCTCGTCCACCGAGCGCGCGAGCGAGGCCGCCCTGCCCTCCTGCTCGAACACGACACCCGGCAACGTCGTCACATGGCGGCTGCCCGCGGCCTCGGCATACTCCAGCGTGCGCAGGAACCAGTCGCGCGCCTGCCGCCGGCGACGGGCGTCCGGCTGGTTGATCGCATAGGGCGTGAAATCCGGCCGCATCTGCAGGAAAATATCGGCGGCGACGAGGCCGCGGTCGGCCAGGGCGCGCTTCAGCTTCCGGGCGCTCGCGCGGACATTCTTGAACTCCCGCGACGGCCAGAGGTGCGAGCGCTGCTCGAACAGGCCGATATCCACGCCCCGGAAGCCGAGGTTCGCGATGAGGTCCAGCGCGTGCGCGTGGCTCAGCAGCGGAAAGGTGAAGTCGGCGCAGGCGAATTTGGCCTTCATGGGTCTAGGCGTTTTCCTGGAACAGGGTTGGGCCGGTGCACTGCCACTCCGCCGCCGTGAGGTAGCCGCAGTCGATCGTCAGTGACGTGCCCGTCACGCCGGCCGAATCCTCGCAGCTGAAGTAGAGGATCGATTTCGCGACGTCGAGCGGGGTGAGCCGCACGCCCATCGGCACGCGCTGCAGGCGCTCGTCGAGGGCGGCCTGCGGGTCGGGCCGGACGTTCAGGTGCTCCCAGAGCATCGGCGTGTCGGTGATGCCCGGGCAGACGCAGTTGCAGCGGATGCCGTGCGCCGCGTAGTCGAGCGCGATCGAGCGCGTGAGGCCGAGGATGGCGTGCTTCGAGGTGGTGTAGACGGGGGTGCGGGCCTGGCCGACAAAGCTGCTGATCGAGCCGACGTTCACGACGTAGCCGCGCCGCGCGGCGCGCAGCAGCGGGAAGGCGTGCTTGAAGGCGAAGAACATGGATTTCACGTTCACGTCCATCACGCGGTCCCATTGCGCCGCGGTGTACTCGTGCAGGTCGCGCACCTCGACCAGGCCGGCGTTGTTGACGAGGATGTCGAGCCGGCCGAACTTTTTGGCGGTCGCGGCGATCGAGCGCTCGACGTCGGCCTCCTGGCTGACGTCACAGGCCAGGGCGACCGCCGCGCCCGGCGTCTTCCGGTTGATGCGGTCCGCGATCTTCCGGCCCAATTCGACGCGGCGGCCCACGAGCGCCACCTTCGCGCCCTCGCGGGCGAACAATTCCGCCGCCGCCTCGCCGATGCCGGACGTGGCGCCGCTGATCCAGGCCACGCGGCCGGCGAGCCGGCCGGTCCCCTGCTGCTTGGTGGTTTTGGTGCTCATGGCAAATTCAGCGCGGGCAGATCCGTTTCCATTTTTCTTGGAAGGAGGGCTTGGCGAAAACCTCGGGGTTGACCACGCCGCGCGGCTTCTGGCCGAGGGACAGGTCGATCATCCCCTGGCAGGCGGTGCGGCCGATGTCGCGGAACAGCTCGTGCGTCCACGCGATGCAGTGCGGGGCCAGCAGCACGTTGTCCAAGTCCGCGAACCGCGACGGCTTCGTCACCGGTTCCTGCGCATAGCAGTCCAGCGCCGCGCCCGCGAGCCGGCCCTCCTTGAGCGCGGCGTACAGCGCGTCCTCGTCAACCAGCCCGCCGCGCGCCGTGTTGATGAGGTAGGCGTCGGGTCGCATCAGCGCGAGCTGCGCCGCGCCGATCAGCCCGCGCGTCTGGTCGTTCAGCGGGCAGTGGATCGACACGAAATCCGACTCGCTCAACAGGGTGTCCAGGCTCACGCGGCGCGCGCCGGCCTTGGCGGCGCCGGCATCGTCGATGAACGGATCGTAGGCCAGCGGCGGATTCATGCCCCAGTTTTCCAGCAGCTTGATCACGTGGCGGGCGATGCCGCCGAGCCCGATGACGCCGAGCGTGCGGTCGCGCAATTCGCTCCCCATGAAACGCGAGCGGGCGTCCCACTCGCCCGTGCGCACCAGGCGGTCCTTCGTGCGAAAATGATGCGTGAGCGCGATCATCCAGCCCACGGTCGCCTCCGCCACCGGGCGGTCCACCGCGCCGCTCGTGATGAACACCGCCACGTCCGCCGCCGTGCAGGCCGGCACGTCCACCGAGTCGTAGCCCACGCCGAACCGGCCGACCGCGAGCAGGTCCTTCGCCCGCGAGACCGACTGCGCCGTCACCTTGGGCGTCAGCACGATCACGCCGTTCGCCCCGGCCAGCTGCTCCGGCGCAATCTCCGGGCTGTGCGAGGGAAAGGCCGCCTGCCGGATGTGCGGCGCATCGGCCAGCGCGGACAACCCGATGTCCGCGTACTTCGGTTTGCCGGCGGCGTCGAAGAAGTCGCCGGTGAGTTTCAGGTTGAACGGCGCAGGCATGGTGGAGGGGGAAAAATTCAGGCGCTCCACGCCACACCGGGGTCGACGGCGCAGCTCTCTTCGACCACGAGGCGCTCGGGCAGCGGGCCGGCATAGAACCAGATCATCGCCATGGGGGCGTTGGACTCGTTGACGAAATAGTGCACGCGGCCGCGCGGCTGCAGCGCCGTGGCGAGGTTGTCCAGGTGGTGCCGCCGGCCCTCGACCACGCAGGTGGCGGCGCCGTCCACGATGCAGATGGACTCATCGAAGTCGTGCAGGTGCGCCGGCAGGCGGCCGCCCGGCTGGAACAGCCCGTAGCCGCCGCTCATCTCCATCGCGGGCACCAGCCCGGAATTGCAGTAATCGACAAAGGACGCGTTCGCCCCCGGCGAGTAGCGCTCCACCTTCTTCACGTAGGTCACGCGCTCGGCGCCGGGCCGGGTGGCGGTGACCTCGGGCATCGTGCGCTTCGGGAAGAATGTGGTCACGAGTTCGCGGGTCGGCTCGGCCGAAGCCAGCGCAACGTGGAACAGCGCCGGAGCCGAGCGGGAGAGGTTGGAAACGCGGTGGGCGATCCCGCGCGGGATGGTCACATTGTCGAGCGGGCCGACCTCGTAGTACCGACCCTCCACCTCGACGAGGGCGCGGCCCTGCAGCAGCGTGATCGACTCGCCAAACGTGTGGCGGTGGTACGGCAGCACCGCGCCGGGCGCGAAGGTGACAAGGGCGGTGGTCAGGTTGCGCGCCGAGTTGTGCGCGCCGACCTGGCAGTCGAACGTGACGCCGGGCGCCACGTCGAGCTGCGGGCCGCTGCCGCGCGGGGTCATGACCTCGGGGCGGTCCGGCCGCATCTCCGGGGGCGCGCACTTGACCGGCTTTTCCGCGGCGAGGGCCGCGGCATTGTTCTCGAGAGTGAGGCTGGCGCGGATCTGGCGGTCGCGACCCTGCGAGGCGAGCGCGGTGTGCATGCTCCGCAGCAGCAGGCCGGCGTCGAGGCCGATCCCGAGCGCGGCGAACCCCTGCTCGCGGCGCAGGGTGAGATTGGCGTTGTCCGTCGTGATGACGCCGCAGTGCTTCCCGGCGGCGCGCAGGGTCTCCTTGGTCTTGAGGATCAGGTCGGCCACGCCGGGTCCCTCCCACTGGCCGGGAAAGCCCGCGGTGGAGGACAGGTCGGCCGGCCCGAAGAAATACAGGTCCACGCCCTTCACCCGCGCGAGCTCGCCGATGTTCTTCACCGCGCGCACGGACTCGATGATGGGGATAACCATGACGTTCTGGTCCGCCTCGCCGGTGTGCTCGATGAAGCACTGGCCCCAGCACGTGGCGCGCTCGGCACCGATGCCGCGGATGCCGCGCGGCGGATAGGTCGCCGCGGCCACCGCCGCCTCCAGCTGCAGGGCCGTCTCGACCCAGGGAATGATCACGCCGTCGGCGCCGATATCGAGCGCGCGCTTGATCAGCGCCGGGGAGTTTTCCGCCAGCCGCACGAACACCACGGTGTCGCTGCGCACCGCCGCGCGGACGTGCTCGACGATTTCCTTCCAATCCAGGTGGCCGTGCTCGGCGTCAATCGTCACCCAGTCGAGCCCGAGCGCGACCGCCATTTCGCAGATACTCGGCGACTCCAGCGTGATCCACAGGCCGTAGACCGGGGTCGAGGCCTTCAGTTTCGCGCGGAGGCGCTGCAGGGCGGGGACTTTCATGCGTGGCTGGATGGTGGCGGCAGCGGGAGAGGAAGCTCCTCCACCTTTGCGGAATGCACCCCGCCGGACAAGGACAGTCTGCGTGCCAGCCGGGGTTTTTTGAATCGACCCACCACGCCCGGGCCATTCGGTCGTGGACAACGCCCCTCGCCCGCCGGTAAGCAGGTGCCATGAGCCAACCCACCGGCGCCAAGCCTTGGAAACGCGCCAACACTGACTGGTTCATGCGCTGCCGCTGGGGCCTGTTTGCCCACTACCTCGCCGACACGGCCAGCAACCTGAAGCCGATCGACCTGACGGTCGACGACTGGAACCGCCGCGTGGACGCCTTTGACGTGGACGGCCTGGCCCGCCAGCTGGCCGCCGCCCACGTGCCCTACTTCATCATCACGCTCGGGCAAAACTCCGGTTTCTACATTTCCCCCAACCGCACCTACGACGAGATCACCGGCATCAAGCCGAGCAAGTGTTCGCGGCGCGACCTGATCGCCGACCTCGCGAAGGCCGTCGAGCCGTACGGCATCCGGCTGATGGTCTACCTGCCGGGCGGCGCGCCCGCGACGGACGCCGTCGCCAAGGCCAAGCTGGAGGAGCCCGTGGACGAGCGGCTCAGCACGATCCAGCGGCACTGGGAGGCGGTCGCCCGCGAGTGGTCGCTGCGCTGGGGCAAATCGGTGCACGGCTGGTGGATTGACGGGCCCTACAACGCCCCGGCCTACTCGCATCCCGACGCGCCAAACTACCGCAGCTTTGCCGAGGCGCTGAAGGCCGGCAACCCGGACTCGCTCGTGGCGTTCAACAACGGCCTGCGCACGCCGCTCTACTCGATGACCGAGTACGAGGACTTCACGCCGGGCGAGATCGAGCGCGACATGACCGTGGCACCGGGAAACACGCCGGATTACTCGCGGCTCACGAACTACGAGCGCTACCTCAACGGCGCGCAGCTCCACGTGCTCACGATCCTGGGCGAATGGTGGGGCAAGGGCCCGGTGCGCTTCCCCGACGAGCTCACCATCGGCTACACGAAGTTCATGAACAGCAAGGGCGGCGTGGTGACATGGGATGCGCCGCTCACCTACAACGGCCAGATCGACGAGGAGTTCCGCCCGCACGTCGAGGCACTGGGGCGGGCGATCAAGGCCGTGGCCTGACTTTCTGTGCGCCCAGATACGATTACGATCGCCCGCGCGGAACTGGCCGCTGACGCCAGCCAGGAACTCATCGCTGCGCTGAACGTCGAGCTCCGCGCCCTGTATCCGGAGCCGGGGGCGAATCACTTCGGCCTGAAGCCCGCGCAGGTGTCCGGCCAGAGCGGCGTGTTCCTCGTTGTCTCGCTCAACGGCACACCCGTGGGCTGCGGTGCAGTGCGGCTGATCGCCCCCGACACCGGCGAACTTAAGCGGATGTACCTGTCGCCCGCCGCGCGCGGGAAGGGACTGGGCCGGCGGCTCATCGCCGCGCTCGAGTCCGAGGCGCGGGCGCTGGGGGCGAAGCGGCTGGTGCTCGAAACCGGCACCCGCCAGTCCGCCGCGATCGCGCTCTACCGGGCGACCGGGTTTCAGCCGATCCCGCTCTACGACGAATACTGCCTCACCCCGGAGACCAGCATTTGCTTCGGCAAGGACCTCGCGTAGGCCACGCGCCGTTTCGACAAGCTCAAGGCCCCGAGCCTGTCGCTGGCCTTGCTCGTGCAATCAATGTAGCCACGAGCGTGAGCGAGTGGTCGCGCCTCCACTCGCTCACGCTCGTAGCTACCAGTTCAAAGCCGCCATCTCCGGAATTGACGTGGATTTTGCCTTCCCGTTTCCTGATTGGCATGCACGCCTCCCGACCTGTTGATCCCCGGGCCAAGTATAAGCGCATCATTTTGAAGCTCAGCGGGGAGGTGCTGCGCGGGGGCGCGTCCGGCGACCCGATCGACGCGGCGACGCTCGAGAAGATCAGTTTCCAGATCAAGGAGATCCACGACCTTGGTGTGGAGGTCTGCGTCGTCATCGGTGGCGGCAACATCTTCCGCGGGCTCAACGGCGAGAAGCGCGGCGTCGACCGCACCACCGGCGACTACATGGGCATGCTCGCCACGGTCATCAACGGCCTCGCCCTGATGGACTGCCTCGAGAAAATGGGCGTCACCACCCGCGTGCAGAGCGCCATCCCGATGAACCAGATCGCCGAGCCGTTCATCCTCCGCCGCGCCATGCGCCACCTGGAGAAGCAGCGCGTCGTGATCTTTGTCGCCGGCACGGGCAACCCCTACTTCTCGACCGACACCACCGCGGCCCTCCGCGCCTCGGAGATGCACGCCGACATCATCATGAAGGCCACCAAGGTGGACGGCATCTACAACAAGGACCCGAAGAAATTCCCCGACGCCGTCAAGTACGAGACGCTCACCTTCATCGACGCCCTGAAGCAGCGGCTCAACGTCATGGACTCGACCGCGTTTTCGCTCTGCCTCGACAACAACGTGCCCATCCTCGTGTTCGACCTCGCCGACGAGCACGCGATCAAGAAGGCCGTCATGGGCGAGAAGGTCGGCACGCTGGTGAAGAACTGAGCCCGCCGCGGCTGGCGACCGCGGGAGAAAACATTCGCGCCGCGCCCGCTTTCCGGCTTTCCTCGTCCCCTCTCAACCCCGGATCCCACCATGTCCCACCCCATCCTCACCGACCTGCAGGCCAAGATGAAGAAGGCCGTCGACTACACGCTGCACGAGTTCAGCGCGATCCACACCGGCAAGGCCACCCCCGCGCTCGTCGAGAGCGTGATGGTCGAGGCCTACGGCTCGATGGTGCCGCTTAAGTCCTGCGCCGCCATCAGCACGCCCGACGCGCGCCTCATCCAGATCCAGCCCTGGGACGCCTCCCTCGCCAAGGCGATCGGCAAGGCCATCATCGACGCCAACCTCGGCTTCAATCCCATCGTGGACGGCAAGCTCATCCGCGTCCCGCTCCCGGACATGAGCCGCGAGCGCCGGCTCGAGTTCGTCAAGACCTGCCACAAGCTCGCCGAGGAAGGCCGCGTCCACGTCCGCAATCTCCGCCGCGACGCCATCGAGGCCGTCAAGAAGGCCAAGCCGCCCGAGGACGAGGCGAAGCGCC
Organism: uncultured Opitutia bacterium; assembly: GCA_903872505.1. Classification (GTDB taxonomy): domain Bacteria; phylum Verrucomicrobiota; class Verrucomicrobiia; order Opitutales; family Opitutaceae; genus Opi-474. Next base: position 55,106 of record CAIQKV010000044.1, on the reverse strand, counting down.
TCGAGAAGGACATCCAGACCGCCACCGACAAGGCGATCAAGGACATCGGCGACCACCTCGCGCACAAGGAAAAGGACCTGCTCACGGTGTGATGACATCGCCGGCGATAGGCTCCGTGGTGGGGCGGGTCTTTGACCTGCCCTGGATTGTAAAACTGTCGCTGTCCGTGTCGTCCTGCGTGATCGCTGGCGCCGTCCTATCGGAAAGGGCGGGTCAAAGACCCGCCCTACCCTTGTGAAAATTTCCGGACATAACTCGGCGCCGCGCCGCGTCGTCGTCAAGCTCGGCACCGGCGTCCTCACGTCGGGCATCGGCGAGCTCAACACCGCGCGCATCGCCGCCGTCTGCGCCGGCATCGCCGCCCTGCGCGCCCGCGGCACGGAGGTCATCGTCGTCTCGTCCGGCGCGGTCGGCCTCGGCATGGGCCGGCTCGGGCTGGAGAAGAAACCGAAGGAGATTTCGAAGAAGCAGGCCTGCGCCGCGATCGGCCAGTCGCTGCTCATGCAGACGTGGCAGGCGGGTTTCGCGCCGCACGGCCTCACCGTCGCGCAGGTGCTGCTCACCCACGACGACCTCCGCCTGCGCTCCCGCTACCTCGGCGTGCAGGAGACGCTCCGCCAGCTCATCAGCTACGGCACCATCCCGGTCATCAACGAGAACGACACCGTCAGCGCCGCCGAGATCAAGTTCGGCGACAACGACATGCTCTCCGCGATGGTCGCGAGCCTCACCGGCGCGCAGCACCTCATCATCCTCTCCACCGCGCCGGGCCTGATCGACCTGCGCGGCACGAAGGAGATCGTCCCGGTCGTCGAGCGGATCACGCCCGAGATCGAGGCGATGGCCGACGGCACCACCAGCGAGACCGCGACCGGCGGCATGGTGAGCAAGATCGCCGCCGCCAAGCTCGCCACCAAGTCCGGCTGCGGCGTGTTCATCGCCAGCGGCGCCGAGCCCGAGATCCTCGCCAAGCTGCTCTGCGGCCGCGGCCAGGGCACGTTCTTCGTGCCCAGCGGCCTCCCGCTCGAGGCGCGCAAGCGCTGGCTCGCCTACTTCCAGCGCCCGGCCGGCACCATCCTCCTCAACGAGCACGCCGTGCCCGTCCTCCGCGAGCAGGGCCGCAGCCTCCTCGCCGTCGGCGTGACCGGCGCCCGCGGGGAGTTCGCCGCCGGCGACATCGTCAACCTCGCCGGGCCCGACGGCATCGTGTTCGCCCGCGGCCGGGCCGCGTTCGGCAGCGACGAGATCCCCGCGCTCGCCGGCAAGAAGGGCGACGCCGTCGCCGCCCTGTATCCCAACCGCAAGCGCCTCGAGGTCATCCACCGCAACGACCTCGTGCTGCTATAGCGTAGAGTCTGAGGCGATCCGCTTGGCGGACCGACGCTCAACCAGGTAGGCCGCCTGCTTTCAGGCGCTTGCCGGTATTGATCCGGTAGCTACGAGCGTGAGCGAGTGGTCGAACCTCCACTCGCTCACGCTCGTGGCTACAAAGGCAGCACGAGCGAGCCCCTCGGCATGCTCGCGACCTTCGAATTAGAACTAAATCCACGGGTGGGGACACCCGTGCCACGTTCAACCTCACTGCCAGTTGTAGCGCACGCGGTAGGTCACGACGGTCTCGCCGTCAGCGGGCACCTTCACGTGGAACTCGATGTTCTGCGCATCGGTCTTCGTGAAATCGTGCGACTGCTGCACGATCTCCCAGTTCACCCAGCGGTAGAGCCGCTCGGCCACGCGCACCTCGACCGCCTCCGACTTCCGGTTGCGGAGCTTGATCGAAAACGTCTCCTCCACCGAGTCGTTGCGGTTGCTGAGCACGAAGTCGGTGCGGGTGCGCTCCCCCACGAGGTCGAAGGCGTCGCCCGTGTAGATGCGCACGGTCTCGTTCTTCGGGGTGTGGTCGATGGTGTTCTCGCCCGTGAATTCCAGGCGGCCGTCCGCATCGTCGCGCCGGTAGAACCGCGTGCGCCCCTTCGGCAACGGCTGGCCGAGCCCGTTCGCCTCGCTGTTCACGAACTCCCGCATCACCCAGACCTTGGGATTCGACTGCGTGCCGTAGTCGCGGTTGTTGCGGATGTTCTCCATGTTCCAGCCGCGGTACTGTTGGCCGATCGCGATCCCGTTGTAGATGTAGAGCGTCTTCGCCTTCACGCCCGTCGCGCGGATGAACTCCACCTGCTTGGTCTCCCGGTTGCGCAGCGTGGTCGGCCGGGCGAGTGAATAGAGGTGAAACTCGTCGAAGGCCTTCTCGGTCACGCTGACCTGGTCCATCTCGCTGCGCGCCGCCTTCATCGCCAGACCATAGACGCGCCCCGATTCCTCCGGCTGCAGCTTGCTCACATCGCCGGCCAGCAGCTTGAGCGTGGCATTGTCGAACTGTTTGCCGCTCTGGTTGTCGATCGTCACCCAGCCGATGATGTCCATCGTGTCACCCTGCTCGGGCGCGATCAGATTGTAGGACGCCTCCCAGCGCATCCCGCCGGTGACGTAGCTCAGCTCGGCGTCGAATTTCGCCGGCTGGTCGCTCGCCAGTTGCCACACCAGCTGCGGCTTGAGGATGGCGTCGTCGGTCAGCGCCGGGAACTGCGGCTCGCCGGGCAGGGAGAAGCGCAGCTTGCCGTCCACCTCGATGATCGGCGTGCCGGCGGCCTGCTGCATCATCGCCTGCTGCTGGTAGAAGTTGTTCCCGTAGAGCTGCGCGCCGGTGAAATTCGGCACGTAGCCGCTGCGGATGACCCGGCCCTTCACCAGGATCTCCTTGCCGCTCCCGTCGCGGGTCAGGAAGTCCAGCGTCTTGCCCTCGTAGAGCGAGAGCAGCAGGCCGGGCGAGATCGTGTCGGACCGGTAGTTCTGCTCCAGCACCCGGAGCGACACCTTGCCCGTGGGGTCGCGCAGCACCACCGAGTCGGGCTCGAGGTGCACCGTCGCGCCGCTGAAAACCACGGAGTTGACGCCGGCGCGGAGGTCGAGCGGCACGTGCTCGCGCACGACCGCGAAATTCTGGTTGTAGATCGTCAGGGCCGGCTGGGCGGACGCGGTCAGCACGGCAGCGCCGGCACCGAGGAGGGAGAGCAGGGTCGTTTTCATCAGGGGATTCGGATTCACCCCACAGACGCGCGGGCCGCGGTTTTCTTAGCCGGGAATTTTCTCTTTGCGCCCCCGCCGCTTTGCACGAGCGTGGGGCGACTCATGGAGCTCTCCCTCGACGCCCCGCGCCCGCCCGACGGCATTCCGCCGATCGATTTTCGCGCGCAGCTCAACGACGAGCAATATGCCGCCGTCACCGCCCCGCCCGGCCCGCTGCTCGTCCTCGCCGGCGCCGGCTCGGGCAAGACCCGCACCCTCACCTACCGCGTCGCCTACCTGCTTTCCCAGGGCGCGAAGCCCGGCGAGATCCTCCTCCTCACCTTCACCAACAAGGCCGCGAAGGAGATGCTCCACCGCGTGCAGGACCTCACCGGCATCGAGCCGGCCCGGTTCTGGGGCGGCACGTTCCACTCGCTCGGCCACCGCGCGCTCCGGATCTACGGCGAGGCCGTCGGCCTGCCCCGCAACTTCACCATCCTCGACGCCGACGAGTCGGAGTCGCTCCTCAAGCAGACCGTCGAGGCCGAGGACAAGGTGTTCTTCAAGGACAAGACCAACCCCCGGCCCGGCCCGCTCTTCAACGTCCTCTCCCTCGCCCGCAACACCCAGCGCTCCCTCGACGACACCGTCGCGCACAACTTCCCGCAGTACGCCGAGATCAGCCACCGTTTCCCCGCCTTCGCCGCCGCCTACACGGCCCGGAAGCGCAAGCAGAACGTCGTGGACTACGACGACCTGCTCGAGCTCTGGCTCGAGCTCCTGACCAAGGCGCCCGAGGTCGCAGAGTATTTCTCGCACCGGTTCCGCCACGTGCTGGTCGACGAGTACCAGGACACCAACACCATCCAGGCGCAGATCGTGGACCGGCTCGCCGCGCACCATTGCATCATGGCCGTGGGCGACGACGCGCAGTGCATCTACTCGTGGCGCGGGGCGGATTTTGAAAACATCATGACGTTCCCCAACCGGCACCCGGGAACCGTCATCCACCGGATCGAGACGAACTACCGCTCGACGCCCGAGATCCTCGCCCTCGCCAACGGCGTCCTGCTCGCGCAGCCGAAGGGCCACCACTTCGACAAGGAGCTCCGCGCCGCGCGCGGCCACGCCCAGAAGCCGTACCTCGTGCAGGTGATGGACGACACCGAGCAGGCCGAGTTCATCCTCAAGCGCATCCGCGCGCTGGTCGAGGACGAGGGCGTGTCGATGAGCTCGATCGCCGTGCTCTACCGCTCGCACTTCCTCGCGCTCGAGGTGCAGCTCGTGCTCTCCCGCGCCGGCGTGCCCTACCACATCACCAGCGGCGTGAAATTCTTCGAACGCCAGCACATCCGCGACGCCGTCGCGCTGCTGCGCTTCGTCTACAACCCGGCCGACGCCCAGGCGTGGCAGCGCGTCGCCGTGCTGCTGCCGAAGATCGGCGAGAAGGGCGCGCAGAAGATCTACGCCGCCGCCCACGACCACGCCCGGCTGCTGCACAAGGATTTCCTCGACGTGCTCCCGAGCGACGACGTGAAGAGCAAGGTCGCGAAGGACGCGCGCGACGACTGGCAGAATTTCTGCGACTCGCTCCGGCAGGTGGCGGACACGATGCGCGACGGCAAGCCGAGCGAGGCGGTCGAGACCGCGATCGAGGGCTGGTACGGCGACTACCTGAAGGGCGCGTACGCCGACTACGTGGACCGGCTCGACGAGTTGAAGGCGCTGGTGGGCTTCGCCAGCCGCTTCGAGGAGATGCAGGATTTCCTCGCGCAGATCATGCTGCTCAACTCCGAGACCAGCGACCGCCAGGTCGATCCTGACGCCGAGGCCATCAAGCTCACCACGGTGCACCAGGCGAAGGGCCTCGAATACGACGTCGTCTTCCTCATCGGGCTCGCCGACGGCCAGTTTCCCGGCCGCCGCTCCATCGAGGCCGGCGACGTCGAGGAGGAACGCCGGCTGTTCTACGTCGCCGTCACCCGCGCGCGCAACGAGCTCTACCTCAGCTATCCCAAAATCGCCTCGCGCGCCGGCCCCGGCGGGATGATGCTCACGCCCAGCCGTTTCATTCTCGAGCTCCCGACCGACCTCTACGAGCCGCTCAAGATCAAGCGCACCTACGCCTGGTGAAACCCTTCCCCGCCCTCCGCCGGCTCGCCCTGCTCGCCCTCGCCGCGGCCCTGACCGCGCGGCCGGTCCGCGCGCAGGAGTTCGGGGCCGATACGCCGCTGAACCTGCCGACCCCGCCCGGCGTCCGCATTTTCCCCGACCTTGCCTATGAGGACCAGGGCGGTCCGCAGCATCGGCTGGACCTCTACCTGCCCTTCCCGATCCCGGCAAAGCCGATCCCGCTCATCGTGTTTCTCCACGGCGGCGGCTGGGAGAAGGGCAGCAAGGTCGACGGCCGCGGGTTCGCATTCCGTATGGTCGCGCGGGGCTACGCCGTGGCCTGCCCCAACTTCCGGCCGAGCAGCGCGGCCCCGTTCCCGGCCCAACTCGAGGACTGCAAGTCGGCCGTGCGCTGGCTGCGCGACAGCGCCGTCCGCTACCGGCTCGACGCCGCCCACATCGGCGCCGTGGGCGTGTCGTCCGGCGGTCACCTCGCGGCCCTGCTCGGGACGACGGGCTCCAACCACCTGTTCGACAGCCTCGGGCACATGGGCGCGCCCAGCGGCGTGCAGGCCGTGGGCGTTTTTTTCGGGCCGATCGACCTGGCCCGGCTGCATGAAACCGCGCAGGGGTCTCGGACGCCGCTGGCCGAAGAGATTGAAAAACTGCTCGGCGGAAATCCTCGGGTCCAACTCCAGCAGGCCGAGCAGGCCAACCCCGTGACGCACCTGAAGGGGGATGAGCCGCCCTTCCTGCTCGTGCATGGCACCGCGGACACCGTGGTGCCGCCCGCGCAGAGTCGGCTGCTCTACGACGCGCTCGCGAAGCAGCGGATTCCGGTGCACCTGCACCTCATTCACGGGGCCGGCCACACCGGCCCGGCCTTCGTCGCCCCCGAGATCAACGCCATGGTGGACGAGTTCTTTTCCCGCTGGCTCAAGCCCGTGCCCCGGCCCTTCGAGACGGTCACGGCCGTCATCACCGAAAGCACCGCCCGGAAAAACTAGGCCCGGGTGGCGCCCAGGACCCGCAGGGCGTTGCCGCCCCAGAACTTCGCGAGGTCGGCCTCGTTCCATCCGCGCGCCCGCAGCGCCGCCGTGAGGTTCGGATACTCGCTGACGTCGTTCAGTCCCGTCACCCCGCCCCCGCCGTCAAAGTCGCAGCCCACGCCGACATGGTCGATGCCCGCCACCTGCACGGCGTGCTCGATGTGCTTCACATAGTCGTCGAGCGTCGCGCGCGGGTTCGGGTAAGCCCCCTCGATCCGATGCCACTCCCGGCCAGCCGCCGCCAGCACCTCGGGCGTCAGCACCGCGTCCTTGAGTTGCATCAGCATGTCCGACAGCGCCCCCGTGCGGCCGTCCTCCGGGGTGGGCACGACGGCGATGGGCAGGGCGTTGATCTGGATGACGCCGCCCTGCGCCGCCAGCGCGCGCAACAGGTCGTCGCCGATGTTGCGCGGATGGTCGCACACCGCCCGGCAGCCGGAATGGGACAGGATCACCGGCAGCTCGGACTGCGCGAGCAGGTCCCGCAGCGCCTGGTCCGAGGCGTGCGAGGTGTCGACCACGATCCCGAGCCGGTTGCACTCGGCGACCACCTCGCGGCCGAGGGGGCTCAGCCCGTTCCACTCCGGCCCGCGCGGGTCGGTGGAGGAATCGGCGAGGTCGTTGTTCAGCATGTGCGTGAGCCCGAGCATCCGCACGCCGAGGCCGTGGAAGACCCCCACGTTCCCGGGGTCACGGCCCAACGAATAGCCATTCTCGATGCTGAGGTAGATCGCGCGCCGGCCCTCGGCCTTAAGCCGGGGGCCGTCGGCCGCCGTCAGCGCGAGCGCGCACCGGCCGGCATTTTGCTCCAGGATTTCCCGCGTCCGGGCCAGCACGCCGAGCGCCGCGGCATGCACCGCGGCATAGCCCGCCAGCGTGCGCGCCGCCTGCGTGCTGTAGACGGCGAACACCATCGCATCGATCCCGCCGGCCTCCATCCGGGGCAGGTCGCACTGCGAGTGGTCGGTCGCCACATCGTGCCGCGCGCCAAAGTCCCAGCCCGCGCGCCCCAGGCTCGCCGTCGGCGTGTCGGTGTGGGTGTCGATCGTGAACAGCCGCCGGTGCAGGGCCGGCAGCTCGGCGTCGGAAGGAAGGTTTTTCACCGGAGGGGTACGGGCAAAACGGGGCAGGCGACTACCCCCTGTTTCCTCCATTTTCCCCTGTAAAACAATCCTTACATTCCGCGTCCGGCGGATTTGCGCTTGGCGGGATTCGTGTCTCCGTATTCAACAGCACCTCTCCCATGTCCTCCACCGTCGAAAACGTCGTCATCATCGGCACGGGCTGCGCGGGCCTCACCGCCGCCATCTACACCGGCCGGGCCAGCCTGAATCCCCTCGTGCTCGAGGGACCGCTGCCCGGCGGCCAGCTGACCACGACCAGCGAGGTCGAGAATTTTCCCGGCTTTCCCCATGGCGTGGACGGCTTCCAGCTGACGCAGAACATGCGGGAGCAGGCCACGCGCTTCGGCACGCGCTTCGAGCAGGCGCAGGTGACGTCCGTCGATTTCACCGCGATGCCGCGCAAGCTCGTCGTCGCGGACCGCACCATCCTGGCCAAGACCGTCATCATCGCCACCGGCGCCTCGCCGCGCATGACCGGCATCCCGGGGGAGAAGGAACTTTACGGCGGCAAGGGCGTGACGACGTGCGCGACCTGCGACGGCGCCTTCTACCGCAAGATGGAGGTCGCCGTGATCGGCGGCGGCGACAGCGCCGCCGAGGAGGCCCTGTTTCTCACGCGTTTCGCAAGCAAGGTTTACCTGGTTCACCGCCGCGACTCGCTGCGCGCCTCGAAGATCATGGCCGACCGCGCCACGACGCACGAAAAGATCGTCCCCGTCTGGGACAGCGTGCCGGTCGAGGTGCTCGGCGTGAAGGAGGGGTCGGTCAGCGGCCTGAAGGTTAAAAACGTGAAGACCAACGCCGAGACCGTGCTGCCCGTGAAGGGCATTTTTGTCGCCATCGGCCACGTCCCGAACACGGGTCCGTTCGCGCCACCGCTCGCGGTGGACGAGGGCGGCTATTTCAAGCCGGCGCCGGGTTCGCAGGTGCAGAGCAACATCCCCGGCATCTACGTGGCGGGCGATTGCTCGGATCACGTGTATCGCCAGGCGATCACCGCCGCGGGCATGGGCTGCGCCGCCGCGATCGAGGCCGAACGCTGGCTCGCCGAGCACGGCGGGTGATCCGCGCGGCTGCAAAAAAACGCCGTCCACCTTGCGGTGGAGCGGCGTTTGAATCTTTGGCGGCAGCCGGGCTTACTTCAGCACGTCGGCGTGGAATTCCTGCCAGCTGTCGAGGTCGTTGAGGCGCACCGCGTCCTTCACCGAGCCGTCGTCCGGCAGGCCGTTGTTCTTGAGGATGCCCTGGCGGGTCGCGTCGTCGTGGTTGTAGCCGCGGACGCCCGCGTTGTGCTTCTCGATGGTGGCCTTGTCGAGTTTCACGCCGGGCTGCTTCTTGATCCAGGCCTCGAGCTGCGGGTAGGTCGGGCGGCTGTCTTTGATGAACTTCAGCGTCGCGTCCTTGTTCAGGCCGAGCGCATCGAGCGTCATCTGGTCGTAGCCCTTGCCGCAGCCGGGATAGCGGGAGTCGAGCTTGCCGCGTGCCTCAAGCGAGGCCTTTTGCCAGAAACGGGGCAGGTGCAGCACGCCGAGCGGGCCGGCGGTGCCGGAACTGATCAGGGGAACGAAGGTACTCATGTCATTTATTATTTTTGGGGGTTGAGGCTCAGAGGTCGAAATGACCGCCGGGGCAAAACCGTACGGATCGGCCGGGTTTTGTCTAGGATGGTGCGAAAAAATCTGCCCGGCCGGCGCGAAGTCCTCGACCGGCTCCGGCGGAATGTCATTCTCCGCCGCCATGCCCGCCGCTTACCGGACCCGCCTCCGCTCCCTGCACCGCGCGCTCGGCATCCCGGCCGACTACGGCGCGAGGCGGCACCTGCCGTGGCAGCGCGAGGCCCGGCGGTTGGTGACGGTCGGCCGTGCCGTGGATGACGGCAAACCGGTCCGGCTCGCGCCGCGGGCCGCGGCCGCCTGGCGGCGGATGTTCGCCACCGCGGCGCGGGATGGCGTCGCCCTGCTCCCGCTCTCGGGCTATCGCAGCATCGCGCGCCAGGCCGCGATCATCCGGCAGAGACTCGCCGCCGGCGAGACTCTCGCCGGGATCCTGCAACTTGTGGCCGCGCCCGGCTGCAGCGAGCACCATACCGGTTGCGCGCTCGACATCGGCTCGCCCGACGACCCGAAACTCGATGTGCATTTCGCGAAAACCCGGGAATTCCGCTGGTTGAAGCAGCACGGGAGCGATTTCGGGTTTTACCTCTCCTACCCGCGAAAGAATGCCCACGGCATCGCCTATGAACCGTGGCACTGGTGCTGGAAAAATAGGTAAGTAGCTTAAGGTAAATGTTATGTGTTTATCTTAAGAATAGTTCTCAATATCACTTGCTACTTAGAACCATTCCAATTTGTTAGGTCCTCCACCGATGCCCTCCGTAATCATGAATCCCCCCGATGCGCTTGCTCAGCGCCTGGCTGACAGCGGGCTCCGGTCCACGCCGCAGCGCGAATTCATCTACGGCGTGCTGATGAAGAAGCGCGATCACCCCACGGCCGACGAGGTTTACGCCCGCGTGCGTGCCGACCTGCCGTCCATCTCCCTCGCCACGGTCTACAACTGCCTCGAGACGCTGGTGCAGTGCGGTCTTATCCGGGTGGTCAACTTCGAGCGCGGCCCCACCCGGTATTGCCCCAATCTGAGCCCCCACGCGCATTTTCATGACGAGCAGAGCGGCACGATCCACGACATCGACCTGCCCGCCGACCTGCTTGAAAAGGTCGCCTCCATCCTCCCTCCCGGCTTCGACGCCAAGTCCGTCGAAGTCACCTTCCGCGGCAAGTCCCAGCCCGCCGCCTGACTGTCCCGCCAACCGGAATTTCCCTCCATGTCCCAGCTCGAAATCAAAGATCTCCACATTTCCATCGGCGATAAGCCCATCGTCAAGGGGCTCACGCTCACCGTCCGCCGCGGCGAGGTGCACGCCCTCATGGGGCCCAACGGCACGGGCAAGTCCACCCTCGCCAAGGCCATCGCCGGCCACCCCAGCTACACCATCACCTCGGGCGAAGTGCTGCTGGACGGGCGCTCCATCCTGGCGATGCATCCCGATGAGCGGGCCCGCGCCGGCATCTTCCTCGCGTTCCAATACCCGAGCGAAATCCCCGGCGTCTCCATCGCCAACTTCCTCCGCGCCGCCGTGCAGGCCCGCCTCGGCGAGGGCGAGGAGCTCGACGCCACCGCCTACTACAAGCGGCTGTACTCGAAGATGGACCTGCTCCAGATCGACCGCAAATTCACCTCCCGATCCGTCAACGACGGCTTCTCCGGCGGCGAGAAGAAGCGCTGCGAGATCCTCCAGATGGCCATGCTCGAGCCGGCCTTCGCCCTGATGGACGAGACCGACTCCGGGCTCGACATCGACGCGCTCCGCATCGTCGCCGACGGCGTCAACGCCCTCCGCAGCACCAACCTCGGCGTGCTCATGATCACCCATTACCAGCGCCTCCTCGGCTACATCGTGCCCGACCACGTGCACGTCATGTGGGACGGCCGCATCGTGAAGAGCGGGGACAAGTCCCTCGCCCTCGAGCTCGAGGCCAAGGGCTACGACTGGGTCAAGAACGAGCTCGTCCCCGCCTGAACCCTCCCCGCTCCCCCGCCATGGCCAACCTCCCTGCCACCGCCCCGGTCCCGGCTTCGCCGGCCGACACCGCCGAGAATCCCCTCTCCGGCATCGACCAGGCCGCCGGTAATTTCAGCTACAAGATGGACTACGAGTTCGACGCCGGCACCGGCCTCTCGGAGAAGACCGTGCGCTACATCAGCGCGGTCAAGAAGGAGGCGCCGTGGATCCTCGAGTTCCGGCTCAACGCCCTGAAGACGTTCCTCGCCAAGCCCATGCCCACGCACTGGGCGACGAAGGACCTCGAGAACATCGATTTCGACAAGATCCGCTATTACCTCTCGAGCGGCCAGAAGCCCAAGCGCACCTGGGACGAGGTGCCCGACGACATCAAGAAGACCTTCGAGCGCCTCGGCGTCCCCGAGCATGAGCGCAAGTTCCTCGCCGGGGTCGAGGCCCAGTTCGACTCCGAGGCCGCCTACTCCAACATCAAGGAGGCCGTCTCCAAGCAGGGCGTCATCTTCGTCAATTCCACCGAGGGCCTGCGCGAGCATCCCGACCTCTTCCGCCAGTTCTTCGGCAAGGTCATCCCGACCGGCGACAACAAGTTCTCGGCGCTCAACAGCGCGGTCTTCTCCGGCGGCTCGTTCATCTACGTGCCCAAGGGCGTGAAGGTCGCCATGCCGCTGCAGGCGTACTTCCGCATCAACGCGGAGAATTTCGGCCAGTTCGAGCGCACCCTTATCATCGCCGACGAGGGCGCCGAGGTCACCTACATGGAGGGCTGCACCGCGCCCAAGTTCAGCACCTCGACGCTCCACAGCGCCGTGGTCGAGCTCGTCGCGCTCAAGGGCGCGAAGATCCAGTACATCACCGTCCAGAACTGGGCCAACAACGTCTTCAACCTCGTCACCAAGCGCGGCGTCGCGCACGAGGACGCCGAGATCAAGTGGATCGACTGCAACATCGGCAGCCGCCTGACCATGAAGTACCCGGGCGTCGTCCTGAAGGGCCGCCGGGCCCGCGGCGAGGTCATCTCCATCGCCCTCGCCAACGACGGGCAGCACCAGGACACCGGCGCCAAGATGATCCACGCCGCCGACGAGACCACGTCCAACATCGTCGCCAAGTCCATCTCCGTCGGCCAGGGCCGCAGCACCTACCGCGGCGTTGTCCACATCCCGAAGCACCTCAAGGGCTGCAAGAACAACACCGAGTGCGACGCGCTGCTGATCAACACCAACAGCCGCACCGACACCTACCCGGCCATCACCTCCCGCGGCGAGGGCAACTCCACCCAGCACGAGGCCAGCGTCTCCAAGGTCAGCGAGGAGCAGATCTTCTACATGCAGCAGCGCGGCCTCACCGAGGGCCAGGCAATGAGCCTCTCGGTCAACGGCTTCATCAACGACCTCGCCCGCCAGTTCCCGATGGAATACTCGGTCGAGCTGAAGCGGCTTATCGACCTCGAGATGGAAGGATCCGTCGGCTGACGCCGACGGATTTTCGAATTTCGATTCTCGAATTTCGATTGTCCCTCACCTCCGCACCCATTCGAAAATCGAAATTCGAAAATCGAAAATTTCCATGTCCGTCACCACGCCCGACTCCGTCGTCGGTTCCTTTACCGCCGAAGTCTTCGACGCCCACCTCGCCTCCGTCGCCCACCTCCCCGCGTGGTGGCTGGACCGGAAGCGCGAGGCCTGGGCGCGCTTCTGCGCGCTGCCGCTGCCGAAGCGCACCGACGAGGCCTGGCGCTTCGCCACGCTCACCGGCCTCAAGCTTGACGGCTACGCCCTGCCCGCGCCCGTCACCGCCGCCGGGCTCGGCCACACCCCCATCGGCATCGCCAAAGCCGGCCGGCTCGTCTTCGCCAACAACCGCCTGGTCGCATCGGACCCGGTCGCCGCCGCCCTCGCGGAGCGCGGCGTCATCTTCGAGACGCTGCAAAACGCCCTCCGGAAGCACGGGGACCTCGTGAAGTCGCACCTGCTGGCGCAGCCCGCGACGCTGGGCGCGGAGAAATTCTCCGCGCTGCATACCGCCCTGCTGGACGACGGCGCGTTCATTTTCCTGCCCAAGGGCGTGGAGATCGCGGACCCGCTCGCGGTGTTCCATTACGCCGCCGGCGCAGGCGCGGCGGTGTTCCCGCACACCCTCGTCATCGCGGAACAGGACACCCGGGCGACCATCGTGGACTTCTTCCGCTCGGCCGACGCCGGCGCCCACTTCGCCTGCGGCCGCAACGACCTCTACGCCAGCCACGGCGCCCAGCTGACCTACGTCGCCGCGCAGACCTGGTCACGCGAGACCCTCTCCTTCCAGTCGAATTCCACCGTCGCGCGCCGCGACGCCCGCGTGCTCTCGCTCAACCTCCACCTCGGCGGCCGCCAGTCGCGCCACGAGAGCCACAGCCAGCTGCAGGCGCCCGGGGCGCACAGCGAGATGCTCGCGCTCACCGTCGCGCACGGCGCCCAGGAGTTCGACCAGCGCACGCGGCAGATCCACCAGGCGCCGCACACCAGCTCGAACCTGCTCTACAAGAACGCCCTGCTCGGCCGGTCGAAGACCATCTTCTCCGGCCTGATCGTTGTCGACCCCGACGCGCAGAAGACCGACGCCTACCAGAGCAACCGCAACCTGATGCTCAGCGACGACGCCGAGGCCAACTCGCTCCCCGGCCTCGAGATCCAGGCCAACGACGTCCGCTGCTCCCATGGCGCCACCTCGAGCCGCATCGATCCCGAGCAGGAATTCTACCTGCAGGCCCGCGGCATCGCCAAGGACGCCGCCGACGAACTGCTGACCTTTGGCTTCTTCGAGGAGGTGCTCAGCAAGCTCGGCCACGAGCCGCTGCACGACGCCCTCCGCGACCTGGTCAAGGCCAAGTTCCAGGCGCAACCCGCCGCGGCCGCCCCGTCGCCGGCCTGACGCACCCGCCACTTTTCGCCATGCCCCCGACCGACCGCATCCTGTCCCGCGACGTCACCGCCACGCAGATTCCCTCAGGCGACAAGGTCCCGCTGACCGCCGGCACCCGCGTCACGCTGTCCCAGACCCTGGGCGGCAATTTCACCGTGGTGACGGACTTCGGCCTCTTCCGCATCGACGCCAAGGATGGCGATACCCTCGGCGAGAAGGTCGTCAGCACCGCCGTCGCCGCCGCGCCGCTGCCCGGCGGCGCGCCTGATCCCGCGGCCGTCTGGGACCAGCTCCGGAAGGTCTACGACCCCGAGATCCCGGTGAACATCGTCGACCTCGGCCTCGTCTACTCGATGGACATTTCCAAGCAGGACGACGGCGCCCACAAGGTCGACGTCGCCATGACCCTCACGGCGCCCGGCTGCGGCATGGGCCCCGCCATCGCCGCCGACGCGAAGGACAAGATTCTGCTCATCCCCGGAGTGGGCGCCGCCGATGTCCGCGTCACCTGGGACCCGCCCTGGAACCAATCGATGATCAGTGAAGAGGGCAAAATGAAGCTCGGGTTGATTTGATCGGAACCAGCCTGTCCTCCGCAGCCTCGGCGTAGGAGGATCGATGATTTCCGAGGAAGGTAAGATGAAGCTGGGCCTGATCTGACCGCCGCTCAGGGTGTCTTGCCGGCGTCCGCTTCCTGCGCCTTGGGGCGCCAGACGCGCACCGGGCTGTGCCCGAAATAGGTGAAGTAGTCGATCTGCTCCACCTTGTCGTAGTTCTTGCTCAGCAGCTCCTCGGAGCAGAAGTACGGCGCGTCGAACTCCGTCAGCACCATGGCGTATTCGCGGGCGGCGACCTTGCGCTCCACCTCCGCGATCGTCGCGTTGTAGTTCGCCCCGAGCACCGCGATCATCGGGTCGCGCCCGATCCCGTTGTCCCCGAAGGCAAACCCGATGAACATGGTGTTGCCGTTGTGCAGCACCCGGCGGCCCTGGCGCTCGAAGATGTCGGTCACGGACGCGATGCCCAGCACCTCGCCGTGGCACGTCATGATCAGCTCCTCCATCCGCCGGTAGGGCGCGTCCGAGTCGGGCACCGGCGGGATCGCCAGGCGGACCGTGACAAACACCGCCAGCAGCACGCCGAAGCCGATCCGCACCCACGGCCCGGTGATGGCCCAGGCCGCCAGCACGAACATCAGCGGAAACAGGAGGTGCAGGTGGTAGGTGAAATACGCGCCGGCATTGCGGCCCATGTAGAAGTAGACGATGACCAGGAAAATCAGGAAGACCGCCCCCAAGGCGTGGAAGCGCAGGTCCTCCGGCTGCGTCGCCGGCCGGCCCGCGCGCCGCGCGACTTGCCGCCGCCAGAGCCGCACGCCCAGCCCGTAGAGCATCAGCAGCAGGAACGGCCAGGCGCGCTCGAACAGCATCGTGGTGTGCATCACCGAGATGTCGTCGCGGGAGTTCAGCACGGCGCCGCCGCGCTGCACGATGACCGTCTCGATGTAGTAATACGGGAAATAGTGGCAGCAGATGGCGAAGGAGATCCCCAGCACGGTGAAGAAACCCACCCCCAGCCAGCATGCCTCCTTCTTGTCGCGCACCATGAAATGGGCCAGCAGGGTCGCGCAGGCCGCCAGGGCGAAGTAGAACTTGCAGTGGAAGGCGATCAGCGCGCAAACGAGCCCGAACACCGTGGACCAACGGGTGTAGTTGCGCTCCCACGGCACCAGCAGGCCGAGCAGGAAAAAGAACCACCCCATCAGGTCCGGGCGGGCCGTGACCATGATGTTGCCGAGGCACATCCCGTAGAGAAAGACCGCGGACAGCAGCGCGATGCCCAGCCCCGCGCCCGCCTTGGTCATCGCCCGCACCAGGATCGCGAGCGAGCCCAGCAGGAAGAACAGGTTGAGCAGGCGGTGCGCCGTGTAATCGATCCCCAGCAGGGGCTTGAGCGCCAGCACCACGTAGTTGTAGAGGGGATCGAAGCAGTAGGCGGCGCCGGGCAGTTCCTGGGCCGTGTAGGGATTCCGTCCGTGGTCGAGCAACCAGGTCGTGTGCCAGATCGCCGGCTCGTTGTACTCCTGCGGGCCCGGTTGGGTGATGATCCGGAGGTGCGGCAGGAGCAGCGCGAGGAACCAGCCCAGGGCGATCACGATGCACGCGGCATTGACCACCCGCCCCGCCAGTTCCAGCCACCGGCCCCGCCACCGGTCAATGATCCGATCACGCATATTGGGAAAAATGTCAGGTGGGGGCATGGCGACGCAATGGCGAACCAGAGTCCCACGGTAAATCGCCGGTATAATTCATTCGAGCCGCTTCTGCTCGGGGAGATTACGCATCCGGCCGGGCGCGCGCCCGTCTCAGCCAACGACGGGTTGAAACGCCCACTGCGCCGCCGAGAACAGCCCGCGGTCGCTGAGTTTCAGGTCGGGGATCACCAGCAGCGCCATGAAGGACAGCGTCATGAACGGGGCGTCGAGCCGCGAGCCGAGCTGCTTGGCCCGGGCATCCAGCGCCGTGTAGCGCCGCGCCACCGCGCGGCCGTCGGCGTCGGACATCAGGCCCGCGATCGGCAGCGGCAGCACCGCGCGCCGGCCCCCGCCGGCCACGCTGATCCCGCCACGGTGCGCGATCACGAGGTTCACCGCGGCCGCGAGCGAGGCGTCGTCCGCCCCGACGGCGACGATGTTGTGCGAGTCGTGCGCCACCGACGAGGCCAGCGCCCCCGCGCGCAGCCCGAAGCCCCGGATAAAGCCCACCGCCGCCGGCGCGGACCGCGCATAGCGGTTGACCACGACGATCTTGAGCACATCGCGCGCGGGGTCGGCGACCACCCGGCCGGCCACCACCTTCGCGCGCAGCCGCCGGTGGCGGGTGATGAGCTGGCCGTTGAGCGCCTCGATGACGTTGAGCATTCCGCGGCCCGCGGGCACGGCGAAGTCCGCGGCCCGGCGCGGCCGGGCCTGGAATTTGTTCACGACGCGCGCCGGCTGGCGCGGCAGCAGGCTCCGGCCACCGGCGGCCACCAATCGGCCATCGAGCCAGGTGCGGCGCACGCGAAAGTTTCTCCAGCTCTCCACCTCGATGAAATCCGCCGGGTCGCCCTCGCGCAGCAAGCCGACTGCGAGGCCGTAGTGCCGCACCGGGTTGACCGAGGCGCACGCGAGGACGTCAAACCGGTCCATGCCCAGCGCCAGCGCCCGCCGCACGTGTTCGTCCAGGTGACGCACCATCAGCAGGTCGGGGTGCAGGTCGTCGCAGCAGAACATGCAGCGCGCCGCGTCGGTCTTCAGCAGGGGCGCCAGCGCGGCAAAGTTCCGCGCCGCCGAGCCCTCGCGGATGAGGATCCGCATCCCGGCGGCCAGCTTGTCCCGCGCCTCGCCGAGCGTGAAGCACTCGTGGTCGGTCGTGATCCCCGCCGCGGCGTAGCGCGCGGCGGTGGCGCCGCGCAGGCCGGGTGCGTGGCCGTCGACGGGCTTTCCGCGCTTCCGGGCCGCCGCGATCATCGCGCGCAGCGACCGGTCGCCGGCCAGCACGCCGGGAAAGTTCATCACCTCCGCCAAAAACCTGACCTCGGGCCGCGCCAGCAGCCGGCCCACGGCCCGGGCGTCCAGCGCCGCGCCCGCCGTCTCAAACGTCGTCGCCGGCACGCAGGAGGGCGCGCCGAAGTGGAACTTGAACGGCGTGCGCCGCCCGTCCGCGATCATGTAGTTCACCCCCGCGACGCCGAGCACGTTGGCGATCTCGTGCGGGTCCGACACCGTCGCCACCGTGCCGTGCACCACGGCGTGCCGCGCGAACTCCGCCGGCGGCAGCATCGAGCTCTCGATGTGGATGTGCGCGTCCACGAACCCCGGCAGGAGCAGCCGCGCGCCCCGGACGCGGGCGTCGCGGGTGATCCGGCGGATGACGCCGCCGGCGATCTCGATCGTGCCGGGGTACTCGGCCCGGTGGAGCACATCGACGATGCGGCCGGAGATGCGTTGGACGCTCATGCTGGCCCGGTCATGGCGGCCGGCCGCCCGGTTGGCAACCCCGGGACAGGCCGAAACGGCCAAACCACTTGCCAACCGCGCCAAGCCCGCCAACGTTCACGGCCTATGCATTTCGACAATCTTCAACCCGGTCTCGCCGCCCCGCTCCCCCGCGCCGATGAGGACGATGACGACGACGAGGAACAGGAAACCCCCTCGGCCAAGAAGGGCCAGACCCCCGTGGCGATGCTGATCCAGAAGAAGTTCCTGGAGCAGCGGAAAATCTTCCTCTGGGGCGCCGTGACCGACGAGACCGCCAAGGACATCACCGAGAAGCTGCTGTACCTGGAGTCGGTGGCCCCGGGCAAGCCGATCACCTTCTACATCAACTCCCCGGGCGGCTCCATCACCTCCGGCATGGCGGTTTACGACACGATGAAGCTGATCACCTCCCCGATCACCGTCGTGGTGACGGGCATGGCCGCCTCGATGGGCTCCATCCTCCTGTGCGGCGCCCCCAAGGGCCGCCGGCTGCTCTACCCGCATTCCCGCGTGCTCATCCACCAGCCGCTCATCTCCGGCCGCATGGTCGGCCCCGCGACGGACATCAACATCCAGGCCAAGGAAATGGAAAAACTCCGCTCGGAGCTGAACCAGATCCTCGCCACCGCGTCCGGCCAGCCGCTCGAGAACATCAACCGCGACACCGACCGCGACTTCTACCTCAATGCGCAGGAGGCCATCGCCTACGGGCTGGCCGACCGCATCGTCGACAAGGTCTGAGCCGGCTTTCTCCTTCTGATGGCGCGGCCCTCACCGGCCGCGCTATTTTTTTGTCCCGGGTTCCGGCTCGCCGTCTTTGGCCGCCTCGCCCGCCTCCGCCTGCCAGGCTTCCCGCAGCTCGGCCGGCAACGCCGGATCCTCCAGGAGTCGGTCATTGATTTGCCCGGCTTCGGTCCCGGCGCCGACCCGCTCCAGCAGCCGGGCGGCCTCGTGGGCCAGCGTCCATTGGTCGGGCGGAAAGGCGGGCATCCCGGCCGCAAAGGCCAGCGCCCCGGCCGCACCCGCCGCGTCGCCCGCCTGCTCCCGCCGCCGCGCCAGGGCGAAACCGAGCGCGAGGTTGGGCTGCGCCTGCAGCGCGGCCCGCGCGGCCGCGAGCGCCTCCGCGGGTTGATGCTTCGCCTCAAGCAGGTGCAGCTTGCGGAGCACGGCATACCCCGCCAGCGGCGCCGGCAGGCCCGTGCGGTTCCGCCACTGCTCGTCGAACGACCGGGCGAACGGACGGTAAAGCGGGTCGCCGATCGCGATGGCCTGCCAGCTCAGCACCGGCTCGGCATAATACGCGGCCTCGCCAAACGTGGCGCCCCGGGCCAGCGCGCGCAGCAGGGCGTCCGGCCGGTGCAAGAAACCGAGGTACGGCTCGAAGACATTGCCGACCGTCGCCGTGACCCCGCGGGCGACAAACGGCCCGCACCACCCCGTGCGGTCCGAGCGCAGCGTCTCGGCCGAAAAGCTGTGCAGGTGCACCGCGATCGCGCCGGGCGGAAACCTGAACCCGGGCAGCAGGAAGGGCCCGTTGACCGTGCCGGCATACCAGCCAAAATAGAGCACCGGGGCATCGAACCGCGCCGCCAGCGGCAACGTGTCCGGTTTGCGGTCGATATCGAGGTCGAAGCCCAGCCCGGCCAGTTGGTCCGCCGCCAACTCGAGCCAGCGGTCGCCGCCGGGGAGCTGGTACCCGAGGTCCACGTAGGCGCGCCCCAGCAGGCCCGTGCGTTCCGCGGCCAGCGCCTGGTCCACCAGGGCCAGCGCATCCGCCGCGGTCGGCCCGTCGAGGCGCGACACCTTCACAACCTGCGCGCGCTCCCACTCGGACGGGACGTCGTTCCGGTACAGCGGGTTCGCCACGAAGCCGTTGATCGGATAATTGGTCTGCGCCAGCAGGCTCAGCTCGGAATCGACCGCCCCCTGGTTGGTGCGGAACTCGGCCCGGTCAAACGGCGCCGCCGGCGGCGCTGCCAAATCCGCGGACGCCGCGACCCGCAGCGGCACGCCGCGGCAGACGACGAGGTAGGCCATGCGATGCCCGGCGATGGCGTATTTTTTCCGCCCCACCCCGTCGGTCAGGGTCATCGGCATGGCATCGATCCACCGGCGCCGCACCAATTCGTCCTGCAGCGGCTGCCAGATCGTAGACACGAACTCCAGCCAGGTGATGGTCTCGGCCAGCGGCATGGCCAGCGCGATGATGTTTTCCCGGGGCACACCCCGCGCCTCCGCGTAGTGCTCGGCGATGCGCAGCGAGTCGGGGTCGTCGCGGTTGGCCAGGAGGATCACGCCGGCCGCCGGGGACGGCACCGCCGCCCGCAGGGGCAGGCCCAGCGCCACGAGGGCCGCCAGCCAGGCGGGAAGGAGTTTTCGCACCACGCTCAACGGCGTGGGACTGTGCCGCGCGGGAGCGGAATTTCGAGGCCCGATTCGCCCGGCTTGCAAAAATCCCCGCGGGCCTTTGGCTCCACCGCGGCGATGGATTCCGCCTTCCCGCAAGGGTAAACCGCCGGCCTCGCGCCCGCTGATGACTCCTGTTACTCCAACTTCAATTAACAGGCCCGTCATGATCGTCTATCTCTGGATTGCACTCGGTGGTGCGCTCGGCAGCGTCGCCCGCCACTGGCTGACGGAGTCCGTTTCCGCCCGCCTCGACACGGAGTTTCCCTGGGGCACGTTCCTGGTGAACTTCAGCGGCTGCCTCCTCATCGGCCTCTTCGCGTCGCTCACGGGTCCCGGCTGGCGCCCTTTCACCACGCCGGAGGGGCGGTCGTTCTTCATGGTCGGCCTCTGCGGCGGCTACACGACCTTCTCGGCCTTCAGCCTGCAGGCCCTGAACCTGCTGCGCATCGGCGAGTGGCAGCGCGCCGGCGCGTACGTGGCCGGCTCGGTGGTCTTGTGCCTCCTCGGCGTCTGGCTCGGCCATTTGCTGGCCGTGGCGCTCGCACCGGCGCGGTGATCCCCGTCATGAGCAACTCCTGGATCTTCTGGTCCCTCCTCTCCGCCGTCTTCGCCGGCGCCACCGCCGTGCTCGCCAAGGTCGGCGTGGCCGGGGTCGACTCCAACCTCGCCACGGCGATCCGCACGACGGTGATCCTCTGCTTTGCGTGGGCCATCGCGTTCGTGACGGCCCGGCCCGCCGCGCTGGCGACACTGACCGGGCGCACCTGGCTTTTCCTCGCGCTGTCGGGGATCGCGACGGGCCTCTCGTGGCTGTGCTATTTCCGCGCCCTGCAACTCGGCCAGGCCTCGCAGGTCGCGCCCGTGGACAAGCTCAGCGTGGTCTTCGTGCTGCTCTTCGCCGCGCTGTTCCTGCACGAGACGCTCACGGTCCGGACCGGGATCGGCGGCCTGCTGATCGTCGCGGGCGCGCTGGTGCTGGCCTGGAAAGCCTAGACGCGGCGTCCGCGCCTCCGGCGATCCGAAAAATTCCCGCGGCAGGATTCGGCCTTACGGTTTGCAGGTCTCGCAGGCATGATAACCGCCCGCCTCCGCTTCCGCCTTCGACTTAAAAACGACTTTGTTCGATTCCTTGATCTTCTGGGCCCACTCACAGGTCGACTTGTGATACAAGTGCTTGGATGACTTGGCAGAGGCCCAATATTCCACCGCAGGATTTGGGGCAACCGGACTCGCCGCCGCCTGCCGCTTGAGCAGCGACGCACGCAGGTAGGTGTCCGGCGCCGCATTGTGCCACGCCGTCACCCAGACCGCGCCGAGCATCTCGCCGCCCTTGAGCAGCTGGCCCTCGACGAAGGCCTGGCCCTCCGGGCTGACCGGCTGGATGTCCGGGCCCGTTGCGCGGGTCTTGGCGTGCTCATCGCCAAGCTTGCCGGCCTTCTCCAGCTGGTAGAGCGGCTCGACCGTGGCCTCCGTCTCCAGCAGGTAATTCATCACCGCGACGAACAGCGGGTCCCGGCCGTCGGCCTGCGGCGTGAGCGCGATCGCCGGCGCGGGCGTGACCCGGGGCGCGAGCGCCGCGGTCTTGATCCCCGCCTTGGCGATGAGTCCGCCATCGACCCAGGCATGGATGCCCGGCCAGGTCGTGTAACCGTTCGGATTCGCCCCCGCCCAGCCGTGGTGGTGGACCGTGGCGTGCAGCGGCTGCGCGCAGTCGCCGACGTAGTGCCCCATCACGCCCATCAGGTAGACGATGTTGGCCTGCGCATTGGCGACCTCCGCCGGCGTGCCCAGCTCCTCGAACGCCTTCAGGTAGGAGAAGGCCGACTTGAGCTTGCCGTAATACTCCGCGATCGCCCACGGCGCAAAGCCGGTCCATTCGCGGGAGTGGTCGGTGTTTTTCTTCGGGTCGATCGCGGGAAATTTGTCCGCGTGCGCCACGCGGCCGGCGGCGAACGCCAGGGCGAAGGGATACCGCTGCGACGGCACTGTGCGCGCATCGAGCCCCGCCTCGGCCAGCTCCTCCATGTCGAGGTAATGGTCCACGCCGTTGTAGTTCTGGATCGGCAGGTCGGCCGTGTTGCGCCAGCGGTCGGGCTCGCCGGCCAGGAAGGCGATGCGCTCCGCGGCGGCGGGCTCGTGCACGAACGCCGGGAACTCCTTCGGCAGCGCGGTGAGCGCGAGCTGGTTGACGATGCGGTGGCCCTCGTAATCCCAGGCCCGCAGCGCGGCGGCGGGAACGAGGAGCAGGGCCAGGATCGCGGCACGGATCAGGCGGGTCGATTTCATGGAGAGGAGGATGGGGCTGGGGCGGCCGGCGGCAATGCGGCTTTCGGCTGCAGTTTTCCCAGCGTTTCCGCGTAGTCGCCAATGCCCGCGGCCAGCGCCTCGGCCATCTGCTGCCGGTAGGCCGGGGTCGCGGCGTGCCGCGCCTCGGCGTCGTTGGAAAGGAACACAGATTCGACGAGCACGGCCGGGCAGTTCAGCCCGCGCAGCACCGCCGAATGCATCGTCTTTTGCCCGCGGTCGAAGGTCTTGAGCGTGTCAATGACCTCGCGGTGCATCGCTTGCGCCAGCAGCGCGCTCCAGGGGTCAAACCGGTTCACGGGGGCCTGGTCGTGCTCGACATCGTCGGCCTCGCCCGGGCTCCACGCGCGCGTCGAGCGCTGGAACGGCGGCGTGAACGCGTAGGTCTCCGTGCCGCTCGTCTTGGTGTCGGGATAGAGCGAGTTGAAATGAATGCTGACGAAGAGGTCCGCCTTGGCGCGGTTGGTGATGTCCGCGCGTTTCAGGAAATCCGTCTGCTTGTCCGGCCCCAGCTGGCGGTCGTCGTCGCGGGTCAGGACCACCGTGTAACCGCGCGCCGCCAGCAGCTTTTTCAGCCGCTGGGCCACGTCGAGGGTGAGGATCTTTTCCTGCAGCCCGAGTTGCTTGTTCTCCATGCCATGGTCGATGCCGCCGTGGCCCGGGTCGAGGACGACGATCCGCGGGCGGGCGGGCGGCGCGCCGAGGAGCGCGGGGCGCAGCCGCGGCAGAAGGCTGCGCTCAAAATCGGTCTGGCTGACGTACAGCGCCCCGCCCCGCAGCACCGTGGGATTGCCCAGGAAGAGCCGCAGCCCGTTGAGGGCGACCTCGCGGCTGCCGGCCGTCAGCTCCACCTTGGCGGACGCGTCCGCCAGAGTGAGCCGGCGGGTGGATTCGACCCAGGTGACCTTCATGCCGAGCAGCGCCGCGACCTCGCGCCACGCGACGTAGTCCACCCCGGCGATGCGGATGGCGGGCAGCAGCGCCCGCCGGCCGCTGGCCGCGGCGACGGGACTGGTCGGGACCGCACCGGGCCGGCTGGGGGCGACGTGCGGCACCGGCTCGGCGGCGGCCAGCACAACCGGCGCCCACGCTGCGAACGCCGCCAGACGTAAGGCCGCCGGGAACATGCGGCCGGGCCTCAGGCCGGGGATGCGGCGGCCGGGGCCTCGTCCTCGCCCTCGGCCTGCTGGTCGTCCTTGATGTGCCACTTCAGCTTGCGCTTGTTGACGGGGAGCGGCGTGAGCATGACGTGAATGTTGCGCCCGATCAGCTTCGGGTCGGCGTCGGGATGGCCCATGCCCACGAGCTCGTTCACCGCGCGCTTCATCACGTCGAAGCCGATCTCGGTGTGCGCCATCTCGCGGCCGCGGAACTTCAAGCGGAGCTTCACCTTGTTGCCGTGGTCGAGGAACTCCTCGGCGTGCCGGAGCTTGGTGAAAAAGTCGTTCTGCTCGATGCGCGCGCTGAACTCGATCTCCTTGATCTTGCTCGCGGTCGACTTCGAGTGGGTGTGCTTCTTCTGCTCCTCGTAGACGTACTTGCCGAAGTCCATAATCCGGCAGACTGGGGGCGTGGCGTTGGGCGCCACCTCGACGAGGTCGAGCCCGACCTCGAGCGCGAGGTTGACGGCCTTGGCGGTGTCAATCACGCCGAGCTGCTTGCCCTCGGGGGAGATCACCCGGACCTGGGGAACCTTGATGCGGTGGTTGCGACGGATGGCCGCGAACGGGTCGACATTGCGACGCTGATAAGAGCCGGGGCGGGAGCTGCCACCAGCGGAGGGGAACGAATTGGCCATCAATAAGGTTGGGTCTGGTGTCTAGGTCGGGCGGGGTTTTTCGCCGGTAAGTGCCGGGATGACAACACCAATTTAGCCCCTTGGTTCCCGCCCGCGCCCGGTTTGGGCTCAAACACTGAAGCTTTCGCCACAGGAGCAGCTCGCCTTGGCGTTGGGGTTGGAGAACTTGAAACCGCCCGCCACCAGCGCGTTCGAATAGTCCAGGCGGGTACCCTTGAGATAAAGCGCGCTCTTGCTGTCCACCACGACCGGCACGCCGGCCGTGCGCACCAGGATGTCGCCGCGCTTCGGGGCGGGGGTGAACTTCAGCTTGTAGCTCAGCCCGTTGCAGCCGCCGCCCAGGATGGCGACGCGCAGAAACTCCCCCTGCCCTTCACGGGCCGTCAGCGCCGCCACCTTCGCCCCGGCGGCCGCGGTCAGCTGCACGAGGTTTTCGTTCCCCTCGCGGACGCCCTCGGGCAGGGCGGTGAGTGTGGCGGTGTCGGGCATGGAGCGGGGACTATCGCGCCGCCCGGCGTTTTATCAAGCGCCGCGCCATCTTTACCGCGTTGGTGAAGCTCGTTGTCCGCGCCACGCCCTGGCCGGCGATGCCGAAGGCCGTGCCATGGTCCGGGCTGGTCCGGACGAACGGCAGCCCGAGGGTCACGTTCACCGCCTCGTCGAAATCGACCGCCTTCAGCGGCGCGAGCCCCTGGTCGTGGTAGAGCGCCACCACCACGTCGAACTCGCCGCGCAGCGCCCGGGCGAACAGCGTGTCGGCCGGCTCACAGCGCGACAGCTCGGGAAACTCGGGCCGCAGGTGGTCCAGCGCGGGATTGAGCAGGTCTCGCTCCTCGTAGCCGAGCAGCCCGCCCTCGCCCGCGTGGGGATTGAGCCCGCACACGCCGATGCGCGGCCGGGCCACGCCGTCGGCCTGCGCCAGCTCGTGGGCCGCCCGGACCGTCCGGTGCAGCAGGTGCGGCCCGAGCAGCCGCCCGACCTCGAACAGCGGCACATGCCACGTGGCCAGCGCCACGCGCAACCGGCCGCCGCAAAAACCCATCGTCGGCTCGCCGCCCCAGCGCGCGGCGAAAAACTCCGTCTGCCCGGGAAACGGATACCCGATGCGCGCGAGCCACTCCTTGCTGACCGGCCCGGTCACGACGCCGGCAAACTCCCCGGACTTGCAGCCCTGCGCCGCCCGCTCCATCGCCGCCCACGCCACCAGCGCGCCGTCGGCCGTCGGCTGGCCCGGCGTCGCGGAAAAATCCTCCAGCCCCACCGGGATCATTTGCGCCGGGGCCACCAGGGTGGCGAGCCAGCGCGCCGGTCCGATCACCGCCGTGTCCGCCGCCTCGGCGGGGTTCGCCGCGAGCCAGTTGGCGATGATTTCCGGGCCGACCCCCGCCGGGTCCCCGCACGTGATGGCCAGCCTAGCTCGCATCGTGCTCTTCCGCGGCCGCCCGGCGCGCCCGGGCGAAACTGCGCTTGCCGCCCGCGAAGAACTCCAGGAACCGCCGGGCCTCGGGCGTAGTGAACCGGCCGGTGGCGAGCACCGCCGCCGCGACCGTGCGGATGTTGCCCGGCGTGAAATAGACGTCGTGGTAGGCCGACTTCAGCTCGACCATCGCCGCGCGGCTGAACCCGCGGCGCTTCAGGCCGACCAGATTGAAACCGATCACGTCGTCGCGCTCCGCCACCATCGTGAAATGCGGCACGTCGCGGGTGATCGATGCGTGGCCGGCGACCATCACGCTCTCGCCGATGCGGGTGAATTGGTGCACCGCCGCGCCGCCCCCAAAAAAGGTGTGGTCGCCCACGCTCACGTGGCCGGCCAGCAGCGCCCCGTTGGCCAGCACGACCTGGTTGCCCACTGCGCAGTCGTGCGCGGCGTGGCTCGCCGCCATGAAAAAGCACCCGTCCCCGATCGTGGTGAAGCCCCCGGGCTGGATCGAGCGGTTGATGGTCACGTGCTCACGGAGGACCGTGCCGGCGCCGATGCGCACGCCCGAGGCGATCGCGCGGTCAAATTTCAGGTACTGCGGGTCGCCGCCGAGCACGACGTAGGGGTGCACCACCACCCGGTCGCCCAGCACGCAGTGCCGCGTGACGATCGCGCCCGCCATGATCTCGCAATCCGCGCCGAGCTGCGCGCCTTTTTCCACGATCGCCGTGGGATGAATGACCGTGGGCATCGCGGTCAGGCCTTCGTCCGGCGTGCGGCCGCCGCTCGGTCGGGAAACATGTCGAGCTGCGCATCCTTCAGCAGGTCGTAGTTCTTCAAAATCCGCATGACCTGCAGCGTGTCGCTCTTGCTGTAGTTCTGGTTGATTTCGATTTTTTCGAGGATGTCGATGAGCATGGCGCGGAACGAGATGATGGCGTCGATGCCATGCGCCTTCAGCAGCTCGACGCTCTGCGTCCGGAACGGCTCGGCCGTCGGCAAGCTCGGCAGCACGAGGATCTTGGTCAGCTCGCCGCCGCCCTCCTCTGGCGACTCAGCCGGAAAGTAGCGCGAGATCTCCTTCAGCACGTTCTCCTCGAGGAAGCGGAAGATCTCCGGGCTGCTCTTGAGCGTGGCCGGCGTGAACACCCCCGTGTGCCAGCCCTTCACCGCCACGATCGCCTTGTGGACGAACGCCAGCTCGTTGGAAAACAGGAAGAAATCGGGCTTCCTCGACCCGCGCCGCCACGCCGGGTTGAAGACCACGAGGTCGATCTCCTCCTCGCCGGTCTTCCGCCGCGCCGACACCTGGTACTTGCGGGCCTGGCGGACCAGGAAGCCGTTCTGCTCAAAATACTCGCGGACAATGCCTTCGTCGATGGCGGACATGATCCCAACTCAACAGGAAACCCGCGCAAAAGTCACAGCGAATCCACCGCGCCGACTTCCCGGAAACAGGCCTCCACCAGGGCCGGCGTGATGCCGTCCGACTGGGTGGCGGCCCCGCCCAACCGTGACAGCACGACGAACCGCGGCAGCCCGGCGCGAACCTTCTTGTCCCGCGCCATCGCAGCCAGCAGCGCCGGCACCGCCAGCGGCGCCCGCAGGCGGACCGGCAGCGCATGCGCCGCGACCACCGCCTCGACGCGCGCCACGTCCCCGGCGGAGACCAGTCCCAGTTTCTGCGAGAGCCGGGCGGCGGCACCGAGGCCGATCGCCACCGCTTCGCCGTGCAAATACGTCCCGTAGCCCGCGGCCTGCTCGATCGCGTGCCCGAAAGTGTGCCCGAGGTTGAGCAGCGCCCGCCCGCCATCCGGGGCCAGCTCGCGCTCGTCGGCTTCCACGATGCGGGCCTTCAGCGCGCAGCAGCGGCGGATGACCGCGGCCAGGTTCGCGCCCGTGGCGGTCAGCGGCGCACGCTCGAGCTGGCTGAAAAGCTCCGCGTCGCCCAGCAGACCGTACTTGATGACCTCGGACGCCCCGGCGGCGAACTCGCGCGCCGGCAGCGTCGCCAGGAAATGGGTGTCGACAAAAACGCCGCGCGGCTGGTGGAAGGCGCCCGCGAGGTTCTTGCCCGCCGCGAGGTTGATGCCCGTCTTGCCGCCGACCGAGCTGTCCACCATCGCCAGCAGCGTCGTCGGCACCTGGAAGAATTCGATCCCGCGCAGGTAGCTCGCCGCGGCGAACCCCCCGAGGTCGCCCACCACGCCCCCGCCAACGGTGAACAGCGCGCCGCCCCGGTCCAACCGCTGGCCGGCCAGAAATTCCAGCACCTCGCCCAGCCCGGCGACCGACTTCGCGGCCTCGCCCGGCGCCACGGTGCAGCACGGGGCATCGCCAAACATCGCCGCCAGCGCCTCGCCCTGCCGGCTCGCCACGTTGGCATCGGTCAGCACCGCCACCCGCCCGCCCGCCTGCCGCCGCCGGTCCACCTCCGCGCGCACGTCGCGCTGCAGGCCCGCGCCCAAGACGATCGGGTAGCTCCGCTCCTGCAGATTGACGGTGAGGGTTTCAGCCATGGCGGCTCCACCAAATCCTGCCCTCCCGGGAGGTCAAACGCGCATTCGCCCATCGGCACCCGCCATCCCACCAGCCACCCCGACACGGCAGATGAAGCCCTACTTTGTCATTGCGAGGAGTCCTCCCGCAATTGCGGGACGGGACGACGAAGCAATCCATCCGGATGGATCGCCACGCCCGGCTGCGCTGGGCTCGCGATGACAAGGCATATGAGGACACTCCCGCCAGCCGTCCGGGCGTGACAGCGCCCGCGCAATCGCCCACGTTTCCCACGCAGCCATGAAAAAAACCCGCGCCCATTTCCCCCGGATCAAGACCATCGCCTACGAGGGCCCGAAATCCGCCAACCCGCTCGCCTTCCGCCACTACAACCCCGACGAGATCGTCGACGGCAAGCCGCTGTCGGCGCACCTGCGCTTCTCCATCGCCTACTGGCACTCCTTCCGCGGCGTCGGCTCCGACCCGTTCGGTCCCGGCACCATCGTCCGTTCTTGGGAAAAGGGCACCGATGCGATCTCCATCGCGAAGGCGCGCATGGATGCCGCATTTGAGTTTTTCCAGAAAATCCGCGCGCCGTTCTACTGCTTCCACGACCGCGACATCGCGCCCGAGGGCCGCTCGCTCGCCGAGACGAACCGCAACCTCGATAAACTCGTCGCCCACGCCAAGGGGCTCCAGAAGGCCACCGGCGTCCGGATGCTCTGGGGCACGGCCAACCTGTTCTCAAACCGGCGCTACATGTGCGGCGCGGCGACCAACCCCGACGCCCACGTCTTCGCCTACGCCGCCGCGCAGGTGAAGAAGGCGCTCGAGGTGACCAAAACCCTCGGCGGCGAGAACTACGTCTTCTGGGGCGGCCGCGAGGGCTATGAGACGCTGCTCAACACCAACCTGAAGCGCGAGCAGGACCACCTCGCGGCGTTCCTGCACATGGCGGTGGATTACGCCAAAAGCATCGGCTTCAAGGGCCAGTTCCTCATCGAGCCCAAGCCGAAGGAGCCGACCAAGCACCAGTACGACTTCGACGTCGCCGCCGGTATCGCCTTCCTCCGCACCTACGGCCTGGAGAAGCATTTCAAGTTCAACATCGAGACGAACCACGCGACGCTCGCCGGCCACACCTTCCAGCACGAGATCGAGACCGCCATCGCGCAGGGGATGCTCGGCTCGATCGACGCCAACGCCGGGGACGAACTGCTCGGGTGGGACACCGACCAGTTCAACACCAACGTGAAGGAGATCACGCTCGCGATGGTCGCGATCCTCCGCGCCGGCGGCCTCGGCCAGGGCGGCTTGAATTTCGACGCCAAGCTCCGCCGCCCCAGCATCGACCCCGAGGACCTGTTCCACGCGCACATCGGCGGCATGGACACCTACGCCCTCGCCTTCAAGCTGGCCCGCCGGATCCTCGCCGACGGCAAGTTCTCCGCGTTTCTCAAGGATCGCTACGCCAGCTACGACACCGGCTACGGCCGCGCGATCGAGAAGCGCCGCGTGGGCTTCCGCGACCTGAACAAGCTCGTCCTCACCAAACTCGGCGAGCCCACCCCGCGCTCCGGCAAGCAGGAGTATCTGGAAAACCTGCTCAATTCTTACCTCCACGGCTGAGCCGCCGCCCTAAGTTAAATAGCAGTATGACCACTTTTTAGGACCTCTGTTGACCGCCCCCCCTCGCAGCTGGTGCATTTGTCTGCCGCCAATCAAAGTTTATGAGAGACGATTTCTCACTTAGGACAAAAGATATATTGGCTAAACGGGTCGGCTTTTTGTGCTCAAATCCGGCATGTAATATGCCGACTGTCGGTCCGCACTCAGACGATACGAAGATCACAAACATTGGCGTAGCTGCGCATATAACAGCAGCGTCAATTGGCGGACCGCGATACGATCCTAATTGTGATGAGCAGCAAAGATCGTCGGTCGATAACGGACTATGGTTGTGTCAATCGTGCTCGAAGCTGATCGATTCCGATTTGCCAAAGTATTCGATCGAGGTTCTGAGAGATTGGAAAAAGAACGCGGAGAAAAATGCGGGAGAACGGTTAAATAGACAGCTCAGTGTCTCTAGTGGAGCCCCATTGAACAATCAGATAGATTGGGAGCAGATTAAACCAAACGGTCTTTATGAAAAAGAGTTCGGTGGGCAAAGGATACAGTATTACCTGATTGGGGACTTGCTGCACTTTGAGCACGAATCCAGTCCAGGTGTCATTACATACGGTGTTTTGGACAAACAAGGTAATCTCAAAGACCTCAAACTCCCTTATCCACTAAGCGAGTATTCAGTCGAGATTCCCGAGAACTTGGTCTTGAGCAGGAATCTTACTAGCCTACCTGACGGTAGAATACGTGAAGACGTGAGCATGAAGTGGGGTAAAAGCGCGATCGTTATCAGGGACGCACAGAACAAACTTACCGATGTTCACATTGTTGGCGGCTCATCCGTGAACCACGTGCTCAAGAAATTTATTGTCTCACCTCCTATAAGTCATCGCTAGGACCCAACAGGCGGGGAAGCCCATCGAAGTGGTCAAAGCCCATCGAAGGGGTCAGGTTGGGGTTTAAGTTTTTCCGTGGGTGCGTCCTAACGCGTGTTCGAGGCTGATTTTGAAAGACTTAATACCTGACCCCTTCTCAGAAGCCCCATGGCCGAACCACCACCCTCATTCGACGCTGCGAAGTACAAGAACGCCCAGCGCGAGCGCTGGAACGAGGACGGCGCGGCCTGGCGGCGCTGGAGTCCCACCTTGGAGCGCTGGTATGGCGAAGTCACCCGCCAGATGCTCGACCTGGCCCGGCTTCAGCTCGGTCAGCGCATCCTCGACGTCGCCGCCGGGGCCGGTGAGCCGGCGGTCAGCGCCGCCGCGCGCGTCGGCCCCAGCGGCTACGTGCTGGCAACCGACCTCTCGGAAGGGATCGTCGAGCTGGCGCGCCAGGTCGCCCGCGAACGCGGCCTCGACCAGGTTGAGACCCGCGCCATGGACGGCGAGAAACTGGATCTCCCCGACGCCTCCTTCGATGCGGTGCTGTGCCGGCTCGGTTTGATGTACATGCCGCACCCCGTGACCGCGCTGCGTGAATGGCGCCGGGCGCTGCGGGCGGGCGGCCGGGTCGCCGTCGTGGTCTTCTCCACGCCTGAGCGCAACGACTGGGGCGCGGTGCCCGCGGCTATCATCCGCCGACGCGCACAACTCCCGCCGCCCGTTCCGGGGCAACCCGGACCGTTCAGCCTGGGCGGTTCCGGGGTGCTCGCTGGCGTCTTTCGTGAAGCCGGATTTGCCGACCCCGAGGTTCGCGCCGTGCCGGTGCCCCTGCGAGCGGCCAGCGCCGCCGAGTACGTGCGGGTCGCCCGGGAAGCCTTCGGTTCCTTCAATGTCATGATGGCCCACCTGTCTCCCCCGGAACGCGAGTCCGTGTGGAACGAGGTGGCAGACTCGCTGCGCAGTTTCGAAACGTCCGGTGGGTTCGAGGTGCCGGGTGAGTGCCTGGTCGGCGCGGCCACGAAGTGATCGCACGCCGACGCCCGCCCTTAGTTGCCGCCGACCCGTTCGGACCCGCGCTGAGCCTCAGATAACCTCGAGGAAATCCCGATTGGGCAGGGCCGGGAATGGCGCCGTGGGCAGGGTCTGGTACCAGTAGGCCACCGAGCAGATGTCGTCCTGCAGCGGCAGGTAGCGGCCGTCGCTGCGCCAGGCGCCGTCGTTGCGCCAGCCCAGGGCCTGGTTCGTGATGCGCAGGTCCGACTCGAAGCGCACCGGGTCCAGCACATGCCAGCGGTACATGGCGAAACGGGTCTGGGAACGGTAGAGGCCGTCCGGCCGGAGGACCTGGTGCAGGCCGGCGTAGGGCGTGCAGAATTCCTGGTATTGGTGCGTGACCGGGCTCTCGAAGTTGTACGAGCCGCAGAAATAGTCCTCGGTGCCGGTGCCGCAGATCGTCGGCCACTCCCGGTCGCCATCGAGGAAGAACTTGATCTCGCCCTCGCCCCACCAGCCGGCATTGTTGGAGCCCCAGCCCATGGCGGTGCCGACATAATGGCCGCGGCCGCGGACGCCATCGAGGATGGTGTAGTCCTGCTTGTACGGGAGCGGGTTGGTGCGGCGGAACTGGGCGTGAAAATAGGCGCAGTCGTCCGGCACGTCGGTCAGGGTGTAGTTGACCTGGTAGTAGAGGTGCATGACGTCGTCGCCGATGTTGGCCAGGGTGATGCGGCACCGCCGGCGGAAGGGCATTTCCCAGTAGCAGTTGAACGCCCGGCCGGGGTTGACGCAGACCGGCAGCGAGACGAGCGGCGCGTAGCGGCCCCACGGCATGCCGAAGAAATCGCCCAGGGGGCACTCCACCGAGGGTTGTTCCTGTCCGTCCCAGTAGATGCGCAGGATGCTGTAGCGCCAGGGCCCGGTGGGCGTCAGCCAGATCTGCTGGATGGCCCCGCTGCCGGCGATGTCCGCGACGGTGAAGGTGTCACCGGCCTTGATGCTGACCGAGGGGGAGATCTTCCAGCCGCGCCCGAGATCGCGGGCATAGGTGGCGCCGTTGCCCTCGGTGGCCATGCCGCCGGCACCCTTCGCACCGGTGAAATTTTCCGCGCTGATCGAGCGGGTTTTCGCCGCCGACAGGCGGCTGAGGTTGCCGAGGTTGAGACCGAGTCCGTTGAATGCGTTCATGGGGAGGGCGGCTGGGCGGGCATCACACGCCGGAAGTGGAGGCGCCGCCGGTTTCCCACCCGGGAACCCGGCCTCGCCCATCCTCCAGCGTCTGCGACCAACGACAAAAGCGATTGCGCCCGGAAGGGCAAGCAGGGGGCGGGTTGTTCCCCACCACCGTCGGTGCGCAGGTGAGCGCGCGATGTTTGTCAGTGATCGCCCGGGGCGAAGTCAACGGGGTTGCAACAGGGACTGAACCGGTTTGGCCGCTTGCGCATTGCGCTCCGGCGGGGGGCGCGCTCGTCTCCCGGGATGTCCGCCGCGCTCCGCACCGCCCCCCGCCTGCTCACGCTGCTGTGCTACGGGGCCATGATGAGCCTCGCGATCGGGATCAACCTGCTGCCGGTGTACTTGACCACGATCAGCCGCACCTTTGGCGGCCCGGGCGGGCTGACGCAGGAGCAGCTCGGCCGGCTCGGGGCCGTGGGCTTCGCCGGGCTCGTGGTCGGCATCCTGATCACGGGCCCGCTCGCCGACCGCTGGGGCGCCAAGCCTTTTGCGCAGCTGGGCAACCTGCTCATCGTCGCGAGCCTCGTCGCCGCGGCCTTCGCCCCGAGTTATGCTTTTCTCTGCGGGGCCATCTTCTTCCAGGGGCTCGGCGCCGGCCTGCTCGACATGGTGTTGAGCCCGATCGTGGCCGCGCTCAATCCCACGCGCCGGTCCGCCGCGATGAACTGGCTGCACTCCTTCTACTGCGTGGGCGCGGTCGTGACCATTCTCGCGGGCTCGCTGGCGCTGCGGGCCGGGCTCGGCTGGCGCGTTTCCTGCCTCATGCTCCTGCCCCTGCCCGCCGGCCTGCTGGCGGCGTTTGCCCCGCTGCGCTTTCCGGCGCTCTCGACCGAGGGCGGCCGGCTGCAGCTCCGGACGTTGCTGCGCCGCGGTTGGTTTTTGGCGGCGCTCGCCGCGCTCGCGCTCGGCGGGGCCACGGAGGCCGGCATGGCGCAGTGGCTGCCGGCGTATGCGGAGACTTCGCTGGGCTATCCCGCGTGGGTCGGCGGGATGGCGTTGCTGCTTTTTTCCGTGGCGATGGCCGTCAGCCGGATGGCCGTCGGCGCCGCGGGCGCGCGGCTGGATCCCTACCGCGTGATGGCGTGGAGCTGCGGGCTGTCCGTGCTCCTCTTCCTCGGCGGCGCCTTTCTGCCGGTGCCGCTGCTGGCGCTGGCCGCCTGCATCGCCGTCGGGTTCACCGGCAGCTGCCTCTGGCCGACCATGCTCGCGGTGACCGCCGATCGCTATCCCGAAGGCGGGGCCAGCATGTATGGCGGGCTGTCGGCGTTCGGCAACGCCGGCGGCATTTGCATGCCCTGGATCGTCGGCTGGGTGGCCGATCTGCGGAACCTGCACTGGGGCCTCGCCGTCTCCACCCTCGCGCCGGCCCTGATGCTGCCGGTGGTGCTGTGGCTCCGCGCGCA
Organism: uncultured Opitutia bacterium; assembly: GCA_903872505.1. Lineage (GTDB taxonomy): Bacteria > Verrucomicrobiota > Verrucomicrobiia > Opitutales > Opitutaceae > Opi-474. The sequence continues at coordinate 20,678 of CAIQKV010000044.1, read as the reverse complement.
TCGCGCGACTCCGGCCGCGGCGTGATCGAGGCGGCGGCGCGGCCCCGTCCCTAGCTGGGCCGCATCCCGATCTTCGTCACCTTCCCCTGCTGGAACAGGACGAAGAGCGTGTAGGATTTCAAATCCGCCGGGACCATCGGCCCGCCCTGCGGGGCGCCGGTGGTGGTCGCGGGGGGATTGATTCCCATGTCGAACTGGATCGCGTCGGCGCCGTACCCGCCGCGCACCTGTGCCGACGGATCCGTCCGGGGCGGCGGGTAAATTGACTCGGTCGTGTATGGCGCCCGCCGCACATGCCGGGCGTCCAGCGGCGGATAAAAATTGAGATAGATCCACAATTCGCCCCGGCCCCCGGTCGCGTCCACCGGGCGCGTACTTGAGGGATGCCCGAGCGCCAGGTAGACCATGTCGGGGGTGTAGCCGAGGGCGATGGCGCCCTTGTCGATGTGCCGTTTTTCCCGGGGCGTCAGCGCGGCGTAGACGGCGGACTTTTCCCGCGTGCGGGCGGCGATGCCGGGATCGCCGGCGCAGCCCGCGACCACCGCGGCGAGCAGGACCGCCGCGCCGAGGCGGACGCATGCGTGGCTCATCGCTGGGAATCCCGGGGGCATCGCGAACCAAGCTAGAACAATGCGCCACCGATGCAACCCGGCGGAGGAGATCGGGCCGGCGCGAGCCAAGGAAAGAATGAGTTGATAACTTTTCCCGGCGGGCCACGTCTCATGCCCGATGAAGACCTTTGTGCTGCTGCTCGCCGCCGGCGCCCTGCTGGGCGGATGCTCGTCCGAATCGACGCAAAAAGTGGCGGATTACAGCTCCGTTCACCGCATCTACGTCGAGCACCAGCTGACGGACAACCACCGGATCGACGAGTTGATCGCCGCGGAGCTGAAGACCCTCGGCTACGACGCCACCTGCGGCTGGCCGACCATGATGCCGGACCACGTGGACGCCATCATCACCTACCAGGACCGCTGGACGTGGGATTTCAAAAGCTACCTGATCGACCTGCGTGTGGAATTGCGGGCGAACTACACGAACAAGCCGCTGGCCACCGGTTCCTACCACCAGGCCTCCGCGTACACCAAGTCGCCGCCAGAGGTCGTCCACGAAATCCTCGCGCCGCTGTTCAAGCGGAAGGCTGCCAAGCCGTAGGCTTGGCCCTCTGGTTTGAGGTAGGGCGGATTATCCCTAATCCGCCGTGCATTGATCAGCGTATGCAAATCGAACCCGGCGCGTTAAGGATAACGCGCCCTACCCCAGGGCGCCGCATCCCCATCTGCATGCAAGCGCGTTGAGGGCAACGCGCTCCACCTTCCGATCTCCGTACGTCCGCCCTACTTCAGCGGATAGTCCGCGAGGGTGCGGAGGTTCTGCAACCGGTCCGCCTCGACCGTGAGCTGGTTGGCCGCCATGCGGTCGAACTTCGCACGGCCCAGCCCGGCCGGGCGTTCCAGTTGGTAGAGCCCGGCCAGCACCGAGTCCTTCTGCCGGACGGTGGTGAGACTGACGTGCGCCACCCGCTCCAGCTCCTCCCGGTAGGCCCGGTCGTACAGGCCGCGGGTCTTCGTGATGTAGGCGTCGGCGCTCGCGCCGTTGCCGCTCAGCAGGTACATGTTCTGCATCAGAACCTCCGCGCCGCCGAGGTACCGGATGTTGATGCCGGCGACATAGCCGTCCTCGACCGGGCGGAACGACGCGGAGACCGGGGGCACCGGCACGCCCTTGATCACGGGCAGCCAGGTCGAGATGCGGGAGAACTTGGCGTTGGACTTGCGGCAGGTCAGGAAACGCAGGAAGTCGAGCGCCCGCTCCGGGTGGCGGGACCCGCGGGTCAGCCCGAACGGCACGCCCGCAAAGGTCCCGGCCTCCGACTCCGGCCCGAGCGTCTCGCGGCCGTACTTCGGGTCATCGCGCCGGAACGTGGGCATCTTGAACGCGCCGACGGGAAAAGCCGACTGCGTGACGAGGCCGCCCGCATCCCAGGTGCCGGTCACGAGCATGGCGGCGCGCCCCTGCAGGAACTGCAGCATGGCATCCTCGCGGTTGAGCTGCACCCAGCCGGGTCCCATGTAGCGGCCGAACGCCTCCACCGTCTCCAGCCCCGCGCGCACCGCCGGCGTCGCCAGCGACCAGCGCCCGCGGATGTAGGTGATCAGCCCCTCGTGCTTCGTCATCTCGAGGTTGTGCGAGAGGTCGAGCGTGAGCGCCACGCGCTGCGAGGCCGCGCTGAACAACCCGTCGGTGATCTTGGTGAAATTGAACCACGAGCCTGCGAGCGGGACGATGGGCCGGCCCGTGACCTGCGCGTGGTGCTGCAGCGCTGCGCACAGGGCGACAAACTCCCCGAACGTCTGCGGCGGGCGGTCCGCCCCGAGCGCCTCCGCGACCAGCCGGCGGTTGTAGAAGACCCGCACGGTCACCATCGCGCTCGGCGCGCCGTAATACTCGAGCAGGTTGAGGCTGAAATAGTGCCCGAATTCGCTCGGAATGAGCTCCGCGGCGTAGGTTTTCCGCCAGGACACGTTGCGCAGGTCGGGCTCGTCGGCGTTGTAGGGATTGGGCTCCTCGAGGTACGACGTGATCGGCGTGAAGTAGCGCGCCAGCATGTCGTCCGGGTTCTCGTAGGACGCCAGCTCGATCAGGTCCGGGGCGGTGCCGCCGGTGAGCCCGGTGCGCAGCCACTGCTTCCAAGCCCGCCCGGGAATGTCCAGCTGCTCGACTCGCACCTTCGGGTGCAGCGCCATGTAGTCGGCCGCGATCTCGTTGAACGCCTCGCGCACGCCCGGCTCGATCTGCCAGTGGGCGAAGCGGATGACCTCGATCCCGGGGTCCACCACCCCGGACCCGCGGCGCAGCAGCAGGCGGCCGGCGGCGAAAAGGTAGGCGGCGGCGAGCAGCGCCAGCACCAGCAGGTTGCGGATCCGGCGGCGGTTCATCGGGGCTCCTGGGCGAGTTCCGCCATGCGCTCCGCCGCGGTGCGGTAGCGGTTGTCCGTCGGCACCGCGGTGGCGAGGAACTGGCGGTAATATCCGAGCGCCTCGTCGCGCCGGCCCAGCGCCCGGGCAACCTCGGCCAGCTGGATGCGGATGCCGGTGGCCGCCACGACGTCGCGCGTCCCGATCGCATCGGCGCGCTGCAGCCAGACGAGCACCCGCGCATCGAGCACGTCGTAGAACATCGCCGCGTCCGCGAGCGTCCGGTAGTAGGCGCAGGCCGTCTCGGGCAGCAGGTCACCCCCGGCCACCGGCGCGAGCGCGACGGCCGCGGCCAGCCGCTGCGGCACCTTCAGGTCGGGCCGCTCGTAGAGCAGCAGCAGCGACAGCTTGCCCGCGGCGAGCTGCGCCAGCGGATGGCCGGGCCCCGCCGCGATGACCGCCCGGTAGGCGGACTCGATCTCGGCGCCCTCCGCCGGCCGGTGCAGGTGGGCGATCCGCGCGAGCAGGTAGCGCGCGTAGAGCGCGGGCTCATCCGCGGGATCGGCGGCGACGAGCTCGCGCAGCCGCGCCTCGGCCTGCGCCACCCTGCCGGCGGTGATCGGCGGGGCGTTGAGCAGGCTCGCGGCCTCGCCCAGCGCGCGCAGCCGGTCCGGGCCGGCGCCCTCGCGGGTGAACGCGTCATGCGCGTCGCGAAACAGGTAGCCGGCGAGCAGCTGCCAGCCCTCGTCCGCCGCGGGGGCGGCGTGGGAAGTCGCGGCCGCGCCGAAGGCCAGTATCCACGTGAGCAAAAACACGGGTCGGGAGACCCGTGCCACATCGGTCCGCCGTGGCATGGGTGTCCCCACCCATGTGTTATGTATCCGTGTCATTCAGTGTAATCCGTGGTCAAATCATCCTACGCCGGCGGGAGGAGTGTCATCGTTCGTGCCACCGCTTGCCAAGCCCGGAGCGCGCCGCGATAGTCGCGCGCCATGGGTCACCAAGATTTCAATTTCGACCTGCCTCCGGGCGAAACCTACGTCCCCAGCTCCGACCGGCGGCGCGCCTTGCAGGCGCTCCTGCCCAAGGAACCCTTCGCCGTCGCGCCCGTGGTCACCGACCGCGCGGCGTGGGCGCGCTGGCAGGACGATCCCTTCGGCCGGCAGGTGCTGTCGTCGGCGCGCGAACTGGCCGCCGCGCCCTTCCCCGACTACACCGACGCCACCTACCTCGACTGCCTCGCGCGCGAGGATGTGACCAAGATCAACCAGGTCCTCCCGCTCGCGCGCAAACGCCAGGTGGCGTTCCTGCTCGCCGAGGCGATCTACGACCAGGGCGAGTTCATCAAGGTCATCGGTGACGATCTCCGCCGGCTCGCCGCGGTGCGCACGTGGATTCATCCCGGCAACGACCTCAAGAAGCTCAACTACGACCTGAAGACCGTCGAGCCGGACCTCGGCGTCGTCCATTTTGCCGAAAACCTGGCGCTGACCGATTTCGTGCTGGGCCCGCGCCTGCCGGCCGACGTGCGCGCGCTGATCCGCCGCGAGATCGACCGCCGGGTGCTGCAACCCCTGCGCCGCCGCATCGAGACCGGGCGGGACATTTACTGGTGGATCAACGTCAAGCACAACTGGAACGCCGTGTGCCTCGCCTGCTGCGCGCACACCGCCGCCGCGCTCCTGCCCGACGCCGCCGACCGGGCGTGGTGGCTGGCGTTCACCGAGGCGCTGGTGCGGAATTTCCGCGACGGGTTCGCCGACGACGGAGTCTGCACCGAGGGCGTCGGCTACTGGAGCTACGGCTTCATGAACTACATCTCGCTCGCCGAGCTGCTCCGGTTCGGCACCGGCGGGGCGATCGATCTGCTCGACGAGCCGAAGATGGCCCGCGTCGCGCGGTTTCCCGAATCCGTCGAGCTCGAGCCCGGGGTGTTCCCGGCGTTTGCCGACTGCGCGCTCGATCCCAAGCCGCTGGCGTGGGCGCGGCTCTGGCTCGACAACCGCCAGGGCACCGTGGATCACGCGACCGTGCCGGCGCCGGCCGGCACCGACCCCTTCGCCGGCATGGCGCTGCAATCCGCGACCGAGCCGCTGCTGTGGATGTTCCGCACGCACGACCCCCGCCACCCGCGGCAGCCCGCCCTCGCGCCGGCCCTGCGCAACTGGTTCGAGAACTCCGCCCTGCTCGTCTGCCGGGCGGGCCCGGCCACCACGCGACGCTTCTCCGCCACACTGCTCGGCGGCCACAACGGTGTGAACCACAACCACAACGACCTCGGCACGTTCACGGTCGTGCTCGACGGCCGCACGCTCGTCCTCGACCCGGGGGCCGAGGTCTACAGCTTCCGCACCTTCAGCGCCCAGCGCTACGAGAGCCAGCTGCTCAACTCCTACGGCCACCCCGTACCGCGCGTCGCCGGCCGGCTGCAGGAGGCCGGGCCGGAGTGGCGCGCCCGGGTGCTGGTGAAGGAATTCTCCCCGGACACCGACCGGATGGTGCTCGACCTGCGCACGGCCTACGACGTGCCCTCACTGCGCAAACTCGAGCGCGAGTTCCTCTTCGACCGCCGCGGCGCGGGCAGCCTGACCATCACCGACCGCGTGGAGTTTGCCGAACCCGCCGCGTTCGAGTCGGCGCTGATCACGCCCGGCAAGGTCGCGATCGACGGCGCGCGGATCCGCCTCACCGACGGCCCGGCCGTGCTCGAGGCAGAAGTGACGGTCGACGGCGCCGCGCTGGAGATCAGCACCGACACGATCAACCAGCCGCCGCACCCCACCCGCCTCGCGTTGCGTTGCCGGGGCGACGTCCGGTCGGCGACCGTGCGCACGGTGCTGCGGCCCGCCTGAGGTGCCGCCGGCGGGCGCGCGGACCCAATCGGCAGTATAACCCAATAGGTTAGGCTGCGCCGCGGCGCGCCCTACCCTCGCGTGATTTCGGCTTTGCCCCGGCCGGAGGGCAAAGCAAGCTCCCCGCCCATGAGTTCCCCTTCCGCGACCCCGTCCGACCTTGGCGCCGTCCCGACCGTTGACCCCCATGACACTGGCGGCATCGGCGGCCAGCCGCGCGGCCTGACGACCCTGTTCTTCACCGAGCTGTGGGAGCGGTTCAGCTACTACGGCATGCGGGCGCTGCTCACGCTCTTCATGGTCGCCCCGGTGGCGGCCGGCGGCCTCGCCTACGACAACCGGAGGGCCGGCATGATCTACGGCACGTACACGATGTGCGTCTACATGCTGTCCATCCCCGGCGGTTTCCTGGCGGACAACTTCCTCGGCGCCCGCGCCTCGGTGCTCTACGGCGGCATCATCATCGCCGCGGGGCATTTCACGCTCGCGCTCCAGTCCGAGGGCACGTTCTACGTCGGCTTGGTGCTCATCGCCGTCGGCACCGGGCTCCTCAAGCCCAACATCAGCTCGATGGTCGGCAGCCTGTACCGGGCCCAGGACGTCCGTCGCGACGCCGGGTTCTCCCTCTTCTACATGGGCATCAACATCGGCGCCTTCAGCGCGCCGCTCATCACGGGCTGGCTGGCGCAGAGCGCGGCGTTCAAGGACGTGCTGCGGGGCTGGGGATTCAACCCCGTGCACAGCTGGCACTGGGGCTTCGCGGCCGCCGGCGTGGGCATGACCCTCGGGCTCGTCGTCTACCTGCTCACCGCCGGACGGCTGGCGCACGTGGGCCGGCCGCCCGCCGCCGAGGCGCCGCGGCCGTGGGGCAAGCTCGCGCTTGTGCTGCTCGGCGCCGCCATCCTGTTCGCGCTGGTGCGGCTCTCCGACACCGACCCGCGCTTCGCCTGGATCCGCTACGGCTACGTGGTGCTGCCCGTGCTCGCCATCCTCTGGTTCGGCTTCCAGGCCAACCTCGACAGCAAGCGCATCGCCGCGGTCTTCGTGTTCTCGCTCGCGGCGATCATCTTCTGGGCGATCTTCGAGCAGGCCGGCTCCACCATCTCGCTCTTCGGCGACCAGCTCACGCGCAACGAGGTCCTCGGCTGGAAATTCCCCTCGGCGTGGTTCCAGTCGGTCAACTCCTTCTTCGTGATGACGCTCGCCCCGGTGTTCGGGTGGCTGTGGGTGAAGCTCGGCGAGCGGCAGCCCTCGAGCCCGGCGAAATTCACGCTCGGCCTGATATTTCTCGGCCTCTCCTTCGTGCTGATGGTGCCCGCCGCCCGGCTGACCGTCGAGGGCCGGGTCAGCCCGTTCTGGATCGTCGGACTCTTTTTCCTGCAGACCGTCGGCGAGCTGCTCCTCAGCCCCGTCGGCCTCAGCACCATGACCAAGCTCGCGCCGCCCAAGCTGCTCGGCCTCATCATGGGCATCTGGTTCCTCGCCGCCGCGCTGGGCAACAAGCTCGCGGGCGTGCTCGCGGGCGAGTTCACCGCCACCGACGGCCACGCGCTCGCCAGTTTCTTTCTCCAACAGGCGGCCTGGGTCGGCGTCGCCGCCCTCGCCCTGTTCGCCTGCGTGCCGTGGGTCCGGAAGCTGATGGGCGGCGTGAAGTAGCCGGCCGGGCCCCCGCGGAAATACTCAGGGGCGCGCCGCGACGGGCGCCTCGGGCTGCAGCCGCACCTCGAGCGGCGTCCAGTCCCCCGCCGCCACCGCCACGTTGTGCAGCACGGCGGTCCGGTACCCGGGGCACGAGATGATCAGCTCGTACTTGCCGGGACGCAGCAGGCGCCAGTAATGCCCGAACGTCGCCTCGGTCGAGCGCCGGTCCACCGTTTCGTTCTCGATCCGGGGCAGCCAGACCTGCGCCGCCAGCGGGCGGTTGGTGGCCGCATCCACCACGTGCACGGCGAGTCCCGGCCCGGCGGTACGCGCCAGCAGCGCGCGCACGCCGCCGAGGTTGGCGGCGATGATGCCCGCCCGGTCCTCCGCCGCAAAAATGTGGGCGCCCATCCCGGTCTCGACGATGAAGTCGAAGTCGCCCTTGCGACCGTACAGCCAGGGATAGCTCTGGCTCGAGGGCCCGCCCGGGGAGATCGCGTAGGTGCCATGCCCGTCCATCGTCGGGATGTGCCCGGCGACCTCGCCGGCGATTTCGCGGATGAGGACGTCGTCCGGCGCGGGCTGGCCGTTCCAGGACCACGGATAATAAATCACCTCGCCCTGGCTGTGGTAGGAGAGCGAGAGCACGAACGGCTTCAGCTCGAGCAGCCGGCGCATCGCGCGGTTTTCCGCCTCCGAGAACGGATGCTCGCCGCGGTAGCGGTCGCTGTCCGGCTGGTCGGTGCCGCCCATCGCCCAGTTGAAATCGTAGCCGCGGTTGACATCCACGCCCTCCGGGAAAACCCCCGTCACGCCGTCGCCGTTCACGTCGCGTGCGTTCTTGCGCCAGCGGGGATCGCGGCCGGAGGTGACGATGTCGTGGCCGTCGACGTTGACGACCGGCACGAGGTAGATCTCGCAACGGTCCACCCACGCGGTGACCTCGGGGTCGCGCCCGTAGTCGAGCACCAGTTTCTCCAGCAGCGTAAAGACGATCTCCGCCCCCATGATCTCGTCGGAGTGATGGCAGGCATCGAGGAGCACGCCGGGCTTGTCCTGCGGCCGGCGGGCGTCGCTCGAGATGCGGTAGGCGTAGATCGGCCGGTGAAATTGGGTCGTTTCGCCGATCTGCACCCGCGCGATGCGCTCAGGGTGCTCCCGCGCCAGCTGGTCCGCGCGGGCCACGATCTGGTCGTAGCGATGGTAGCACGCCGGCAGCGCGCTGGTCGGGCCGTAGAGTCCGCGCTTGTAGAGCGTGAGCAGATCCGGGCTCTCCATCACCAGCGTCGCGTGAAACCCGTCGTGCTGCAGCGCCGCGAACTCCGCGCGCGTCGCCAGCATCATCGCGGTGTGGCGCACGAGCGTGAGCAGCTTGTCGCGGTTGTAGTCGTTGAAGGCGAAGCGGCCCTTGTCGCCCTGGGCCGCCGCCGGGATGTCGCGCACCTCGACCAGCAGCGTCCGCGGTTCCGCCGCGACGGTCGCGCCCAGCCGGCACGCGGCGGCCAGCAGGCCGATCAGCAGGATCTTCTTCATCACGCGCGACACCGTTAACCCCGCCGCGGACCGGGCGAAGCCAAATCGCCGTGAACTTTCACCGTTGCCGCGCCGTCGCCGCGGGCGAAACTGGGGCCGTCCCCGCCGTCCACACTTCCCGCCATGCCCGTCCGATCCTGGTTTCCCACGCTCATCTACCGCGCGCCGCTGCAGTCCGCCGGGCTGGCGCGCTTCAATGCGGAGCTCGCCGACGAATGCCGGCGCCTGCGCGAGTTTGACGCCGCGGGCCGGCGCTGGTCGGCGAAGAACTACCCGGGCGGCTACACGAGCTACGCCTCGATGAACGAGCTCCACCGCTTTTCCAGCACGTTCACCGGGCTCGAGCAAAAACTGACGCGGCATGTGCGCGCCTTCGCCCGCGCCCTCGACCTGGACCTGCGCGGCCGCACGGTGCGGATGTCCGACTGCTGGGTGAACATCATGCCGCCGGGGGCGGCGCACTCGCTGCACCTGCATCCCCTGTCGTTCATCAGCGGCACGTACTACGTCGCCACCCCGCCCGGCTGCTCCGGCCTGAAATTCGAGGATCCGCGCCTCAGCAAGTTCATGGCCGCCCCGCCGCGGCTCGCCACCGCCCGGCCCGCCCACCGCGCGCATGTCACCTACCCGGCCCGGGCGGGCGATGTCGTCCTCTTCGAGAGCTGGCTCCGGCACGAGGTCGCCGCCAACCCGGTCGCCGCCGAGCGCATCAGCGTCAGCTTCAATTGGAGCTGGAGCTGACCGGCCCCGGCGCGGTTTGATGAAACATTCGCGGGCGCCGCACGTCTGAACACTACCCATGAAACCCGCCTCCCTGCTTTTGCGCGCATCCTGGCCGGTTCTCGCCGTCCTGCTGTTCGCCGGCTGCGATACCGGCCCCGACCGCCGGGCCATGCGGGAGGAGGCCCGTCACTCCGTGCCGCCCATGGCCGCCAGCGACACTTTTTTTGGCGGCCAGGTGGGAGTCAAACTCACCTTGGGTGGCCTCGACGTCTCCCCGGATGAGCGGGGTGGCAGCCGCGGCGGCGGGAGCAGCCGGCACGGGGGCGGCCACCACGGCGGAGGGACCAGCCTCACCGGCGGCAGTGGCAACCGGGGCGGCATGGGCGGTGAGCCTTCCTTCGGTTCCTACGAGGGCAATGAAAGACTGGGCGCCACGGACGTGGGCAGCATTGCGGAGGTGCCCGTGCATCACGGCGAGAGCGAGATGCCGCCCGCGATGCTGCGGCTGCGGCTCGAGAACACGGGCCCGGAAACTGTGATCGTGGAAGTGCGCGACCTCGACTCGGTCCTCGGAAACTTTGCCATCCGCCCCGACCGGCTGGTGCTCGAGCCGGGCAAATCCGCCGAGCCCGACCCCATGGAATCCCTGCTCGGGTTGGACACCTACACCGTGCCCGTGACGATCACGCTGCGTGTCGGCGGCAAGACCGAGACGAAGATCCTCACCCTCCGCCCGGTCACTCCCGCCCCGACCGCGGCGCCGGCGCCGGTGCCAGCGACGCCCTGACCCGGGCGGGCGGGATTTTCGCGGCGCGCAAGAATGCGCTTCCGCCCCGCCGGCGCGGCGCCTAGCGTTGCCGCCGTGGCCCCTCCCGCCGAGACCCCCGAGCCCAAGCGGCGCAGCTTTCACAATTTCTTCTCGTCGGTCCGCTATTCCGTCGAGGGGTTCTTCGCGGCGGTGAAGCATGAGCCCTCGTTCCGCGAGGACCTGATCTTCGCCCTCCTGCTCGTCCCCTTCGCCATCATCCTGCCGGTCAACGCGGTCTCGACCGCGCTGATGATCGCCTCGCTCATTCTCATCCTCATCGTCGAGCTGCTCAACTCCGCCATCGAGTGGGTCATCGACTACCTCCGGCCCGAGCAGCACCCGCTGGCCAAGCGCATCAAGGACATGGCGAGCGCCGCCGTCTTTCTCAGCTACATCAACTGCATCGTCGTGTGGACCATCCTGCTGTGGCCGAGCAACGCCGTGTGGCGCCGCCTCGTCGGCTGAGCAGCTGGAACGCGTTGTCTCCAACGCGCTGGCTTGTTGGGGATGCGGCGCCTTCGCCGCGTCCTAGACCCATCCGCGGCGGGGGCGCCGCGGCTCCAATCCGGGCCCGACGCGTTCCCCGCTCAGCGCAGCTTGCTGAACAGCCACCCCGCCAGCAGGATCATGCCGAGGTTCGGCAGCCAGGCCGCCAGCACGGGATCGATCAGCTGCTTGGTCGCCAGCGACGCCGCGATGTTGGTAAAGACATAGTAGAGGAAGAACAACCCGAAGGACTTCGACACGCCCACGGCGGGATTCACGCGCACACCGGTGACGGCAAACGGGATGGCGATCGCGATGACGATCAGCGGCCCGAGCGTGTCCGCGATCAGGCTGTAATAGCGCACCGCGTAGGGCGTGACCTTCGGGCTCTCCTCGGATTCGAAGTAGTCAATCAGCTGCCGCAGTTCAAAGAACGACAGGTCGACCGGCCGGCGGTCGATGAGCAGCATCAGCTTCGGGTCCTCGTGATATCCCGGCACGACCTTCTCGGCAAACGGGGCGGTGCCGAGCAGCTCGCCGGTCTCGGGATTGAACGTCAGCTCGCGGCCGTCCTTGAAGGTCCAGCCCCCGCCGCCCGGGTTCGGAAACGCCTCGGTCGCGGCGAGCCGCGTCACTTCCCGGCGCCGGCCGTCGAGCTCGGACACCGTCACGCCGAAGCCCCGGTGCAGCACCTGGCTGTACCGGTTGAAAAACCACATGCGCCGCGCCCGGGGGTTGTTGAAGGCCACGCTGTCCACGGCGCCGATGCGGTCAGCCGCCATGGTCCGGGCCTGCCGGCGGAAATCCAGGTTGTTGCGCAGCTCGCGCGAGGTCTCCACCGACCAGGGCACCACGGTGGAATTGAGCCACCACGAGAGCCCGCAGGCCAGCACCCCGACCAGCCACAGCGGCGCCGTGATGCGCAGCAGGCCCACCCCGGCGGCGCGCAGCGCGGTAAATTCGTTCGCCCGGTGGAGCTTGCCCAGCACGTACAGCAGGGAGAGGAGCAGCGCGAGCGGCAGCACGACCGCGAGGAAGCTCGGCATCGTCACGAAGAAGTACATCCACATGTCCACCCCGCGCGCCCCGAGGTCGCGCAGCGTGCGGAAGTCGTCGTACAGGACCTGCACCAGCATCAGCCCGATGGTCGCGGCCAGCACGAGCCCGAGGATCGTCAGCCATTCGCGCAGCAGGTGTCGGTCGTAGGTGTTCAACCCCGCCGGTCATACCCCGCACGGGCGCGAAAGCAAAACCCAAACCGCCCGCCCGCCGCCGCCGCCGCGCCGAACAGATGGGTTGAAAAGGCCCCCCGGCACCCCTTTGCTTCCGCGGCCCTTCAACCCCCTTCCTGTTTTTTCATGACCAAAGCCCTTTCCACCCTCCTGCTGCCGGTGTTCGCCGCGGCCGTGGCCGGCTCCGCCCTCGCGCAGGCACCCATCAAGGTCGGCGAGTTCGCCTCGCTCACCGGCAAGGAGGCCGCCTTCGGCCAGTCCTCCCACAAGGGCACCCTCCTCGCCATCGAGGAGCTCAATGCCACCGGCGGCGTGCTCGGCCGCCAATTCGAGCTCCTCACCGAGGACAACCAGTCGAAGCAGGGCGAGTCCGCCACCATCGTCAAGAAGCTCATCTCCCGCGACCAGGTCGTCGCCCTCCTCGGCGAGGTGGCCTCGGGCCGCTCGCTGGAGGCCGCGCCCATCGCGCAGGCCGGCAAGATCCCGATGATCTCGCCCTCCTCCACCAACAAGCGCGTGACGGAAATGGGCAGCTACATCTTCCGCGTGTGTTTCATCGACCCGTTCCAGGGCACCGTGATGGCGAAGTTCGCCCGCAACAGCCTCCACCTGCAGAAGGTCGCGCTCCTCACCTCGGTTTCCTCGGCCTACAGCGTCGACCTCGCCAAGTACTTCAAGGAGACCTTCGCGGCCATGGGGGGCACGATCACGATCGAGCAGAAATACTCGGAGGGCGACAAGGACTTCAAGGCCCAGCTCACCGCCGTCAAGGCCGCGGGCGTCGACGGGATCTTCGTGCCCGGCTACTACACCGAGGCGGCGCTCATCTCGAAGCAGGCCCGGGAACTCGAGTTGAACTGCCCCCTCTTCGGCGGTGACGGCTGGGAGGCCCCGCAGCTCATCGAGATCGGCGGCAAGGCCGTCGAGGGCACCTATTATTCGACCCACTACTCCCCGGAGAGCAGCTCCCCCGGCGTGCAGGGCTTCGTGAAGAAATTCCGCGCCCGCTACGCGGACGAAACCCCGGACGCGATGGCCGCGCTCGGCTACGACTCCGTCATGGTCCTGGCCGACGCCATCAAGCGCGCCGGCACGACCGACCACATCAAGCTCCGGGCGGCCATCGCCGCCACCAGGAATTTCGACGGCGTCACGGGCCGCACCACGATCGACGCGCACCGCAACGCCACCAAGTCCGCCGTGGTCATCACGGTCAAGGATGGCGAGTTCAAGTTCGTCGAGACCATCACCCCCTGACGCGAGCGGCCCGGTCCCGCCCCGCGTGCCGCCCCACCCCCGGCGCCGGGGTCTTCCCCGCGCGCGTGCCGGCGGGATGAACGCGGCGATTGACCCGCGCCGGCCGGCCTTTCAACTCTGTCCCCCTCCCGCTTGTCCGAACTCCTCCAACAGCTCCTGAACGGCCTCTCGCTCGGCGCGATCTATGCGCTCATCGCGCTCGGCTACACCATGGTCTACGGCGTGCTGCGCTTCATCAACTTTGCCCACTCGGACGTCTTCATGGTCGGCGCCTTCATCGGCTACTACATGGGCAAGCTCGTCCCCGAGCACACGCTCTGGGGCGGCCTCGCCGTGCTGGGCGCGGCCATGGTCGGCTGCGCCCTCCTCGGCATGACGATTGAGCGGCTGGCCTACCGCCCGCTCCGCGGCGCGCCCACGCTCAATGTCCTGATCACCGCCATCGGCGTCTCGCTCCTGCTGGAGTACACCGGCCAGGTCTTCTTCGGCGCCGCGCCGCGCAACTTCCCCGCGGTCTTCCCGGTCCGGAGTTTCTCGCTGGGCGGCGTCATCGTCTCCAGCAACCAGCTCATCGTCATCGCCGTCTCGGTCGTGCTGATGGTGGTCCTCCAGTTCATCGTCTACCGGACCAAGATCGGCACCGCGATGCGCGCCGTCTCGCTCAACCCCAAGGCCGCCGTCCTCATGGGGGTGAACAACGACGTCGTCATCTCCTTCACCTTCGGCCTCGGCTCGGCGCTCGCGGCCGCCGGCGGCATCCTCTACGCGCTCAACTACCCGTCGATCGACCCGCTGATGGGCGTGATGCCCGGCCTCAAGGCCTTCGTCGCCGCCATCCTCGGTGGCATCGGCAACATCCCCGGCGCCGCGCTCGGCGGCCTCATCCTCGGCACGGTCGAGACCTTCGTGGCCGGCAGCGAGTGGTCCACCTACAAGGACGCCATCGCCTTCGCGATCCTCATCATCATCCTCCTGTTCCGTCCCGCCGGCCTGCTCGGCAAGTTCACGGTGGAGAAAGTCTGACGCCCCGCGGCCGCGCCCCATGCCCCCGAAACCGCACCTCGCCCTCCTCGCCGCCCTGCTCGTGGCCTTCGGCGTCCAGCATTTCTCGGACTCGATCAATCCCTACTACCTCGACGTCCTCATCGGCATCGGCATCAACGTCATCCTCGCCGTCTCGCTCAACCTTGTGAACGGCTACACCGGCCAGTTCTCGCTCGGCCACGCGGGCTTCATGTCCGTCGGCGCCTACCTCTCCGCGGCGGTCTCGATGTACCTCGCGCCGCGGCTGTTCGGCGAGGACGGCGGCACGGCGCTGCAGGAGGGCGGGCTCTTTCTCGTCGCGCTCCTGGCCGGCGGCCTGAGCGCCGCCCTCGCCGGCCTGCTCGTCGGCGTGCCCTCGCTCCGGCTCAAGGGCGACTACCTCGCGCTGGTCACCCTCGGGTTCGGCGAGATCATCCGCGTGACGTTCCAGAACGTGGAGTCGCTCGGCGGCGCGCTCGGCCTGAACGGCATCCCGGCGTACACCTCGATCTTCTGGGTCCTCGCCTTCGTCGCCCTCACGGTCTTCGTCGTCACCTGCCTCGTCCACTCCACCTACGGCCGCGGCTTCCTCGCCACCCATGACGACGAGATCGCCGCCGAGGCCGTCGGGCTCAACACCACGCGCTACAAGATCGTCGCCTTTGTGATCGGCGCGTTTTTCGCGGGCATCGCGGGCGGGCTCTACGGCCACTTCAAGCTCACCATCACGCCCACCGGCTTCGACTTCACCAAGTCGATCGAGATCGTCGTCATGGTCATCCTCGGCGGCATGGGCAACACGGTCGGCGTCATCCTCGCCGCCATCCTGCTCACGCTGCTCCCCGAGGTCCTGCGGCCCGTCGCCGAGTACCGCATGGTGCTCTACTCCTTCCTGCTGATCGTGCTGATGCTCTCCCGGCCCCAGGGCCTGTTTAACTTCAAGTTCGGAAAGGCCCGGGTCTGATGGCCGCCTCCCTTCTCCAGCTGGACCAGACCACGGTCCGTTTCGGCGGGCTCACCGCCGTCAACGGCGTGGATTTCACGGTCGGCGAGGGCGAACTCTGCGGGCTCATCGGCCCCAACGGCGCGGGGAAGACCACCGTCTTCAACGTCATCACCGGCGTGTACCCGCCGTCCGAGGGCACGGTCACGTTCGCCGGCCGCGACCTCGCCGGCCTCGCGGTCAACGAGATCGTCGAGTGCGGCATCGCCCGCACCTTCCAGAACATCCGCCTCTTCGGCAGCCTCTCGGTCTTCGACAACGTCCGCGTCGCCTGCAACCTCCACCGCGGCACCAACCCGCTGCACACCCTCCTCCGGCTCCGCGCCTTCCGCGCCGATGAGGCGGCGATCACCCGGAACGCCGAGGAGCTGCTGGACATCTTCAACCTGCGGCGCTTCCGCGACGCCCCCGCCAGGAGCCTTCCCTACGGCGAGCAGCGCCGGCTCGAGATCGTCCGCTGCCTCGCGACCAAGCCGCGGCTCCTCCTGCTCGACGAGCCCGCCGCCGGCATGAACCCGACCGAGAAGGTCGAGCTCGTCCGCCTGATCCAGCAGATCCAGAAGCAGTTCAACCTCTCCATCCTGCTCGTCGAGCACTCGATGAAGGTGGTCATGGGCGTCTGCCAGCGCATCGCGGTCCTCGACTACGGCGTGAAGATCGCCGAGGGCGACCCCGCCGCGATCCAAAGCGACCCGAAGGTCATCGAGGCCTACCTGGGCGAGGACCACACGAAGAGCCTTGCGCACCACTGAGCATGCTGACCGTCACCGACCTTTCCGTCAGCTACGGCGCCATCTCCGCGCTCGGCGGCATCTCCTTCACGATCGAGCAGGGCGCGATCGTCACGCTCATCGGCGGCAACGGCGCGGGCAAGACCACCACCCTCCGCACGATCTCCGGCCTGCTGCGCCCGAAGGCCGGGCGGATCGAGTTTCTCGGCGCGGACATCACCCGGCTCCCCGCGCACCAGATCGTCGCCCGCGGGCTCTGCCACGTGCCCGAGGGCCGGATGATCTTCTCCAACCTCACCGTCGACGAGAACCTCGCGATGGGCGCCTACCTGCAGCACGACAAGGAGCTCATCGCGAAGAACCGCGACTACGTGTTCAGCATCTTTCCCCGCCTGAAGGAGCGGATCAAGCAGATGGCCGGCACCCTGTCCGGCGGCGAGCAGCAGATGCTCGCCATCGGCCGCGCCCTGATGGGCAGCCCGAAGTTCCTCATGCTGGACGAGCCCTCGCTCGGCATCGCCCCGCGCCTGATCAGCACCATCTTCGAGAAGATCGTGGAGATTAACCGGAACCACGGCATCACCATCCTGCTCGTCGAGCAGAACGCCAACCTCGCCCTCGAGGTCAGCAGCTCGGCCTACGTGCTCGAGACGGGCCGCATCGTGATGCACGGCCCCAGCAGGCAGCTCCGCACCGACCCCCAGCTCAAGGCCACGTATCTGGGCGGGTGAGTTACGTAGTGATCACCCAATCGGAATTCGGCGGTCCGCGGTCCTTCACCTTTTCAGGTGCGAGCCGTTGCAGCTCGTCTCGCGCCAGCCAGTATATGAGGTCGGCAGCGAATCCGGTGTTCAGGCACCGCTGGAGCCACGCCACGGCATCGTCCCGCCGCTGCTCGCCGAGCGCGACCTGGGAGAGCCAGTAGTAGGCCTCGCACTGCCGCCGCAGCATCTCGAACTCCGAATCGCGCCGGGTGGCGTCAATCAGCTGCTGCTCAGACTTTTTGCCCAGCAGGTAGTTCAGCCCCGCCTCGTCCCACGAACCGGGCAAGGCGTGCGAATCAGCGCGGGACAAGAGCTCCAGTTCCCGGCCTCCGCTCCGGCGGGCGGCCAAGTCCGCCATGATGGCCATGGAGACGTCCCACGTTGCCTTGTCTGCCAGGGTATGGAACTGCCCGCGCGCCGCCACGTAATCCTGCCGGCGGTACAGATGAAATCCGTAACGATATTCCGTCGACAGCGCCGGGGTCGCCTTCTGACGCAGACCCTCAAACAGCTTGTCCGCCTCGGAGAACTTGCCCTGGTCTGAAAGCATCGCCGCTTGGAGCCTGATGGCCTTTTCGGATGCGCCTTGAATTTGTATCGCGCGGTCGATTTCCCGCTGGGCCCCGGAATAGGCGCGCACCTCCGCAAGCTGTTCAGCGCGGGACAACCGCAGCTGCGCCTCGTTGTCCGAACCGCGCTGAGCGTTTTGCAGGATCCCATCGATCATGGCGATATACCGCTCGATCTTGATCGCCACGAGGGGATGCAACTCCTTGTCGCCCGACCATGCCTCGCTCGGGCCTTCGCCCGCGATGGGCACCAAACCGCTTCCCGCCGATGGCTTTCGGCTCGCCTCCATCAGCACGGCGTTGGCCGCCGGCGGAAGCAGCGCACCGCTCCAAGTCGTCCAGCGCGTGAGCTCGCTCGCGGGGACAATGCCGGTCATTGCCCGTTTGCTCCGCCACACCATCCAAGCGAGATCCCCGCGCCCAGCCGCCGTGTAGAAGTCGATGGATTCGTCCAAGGTGCGAAGGTCGGCCGGCTCGCAATAAGTGGACCACCGCGTCCACTTCTGGAGCAGGGTGGCGTTGCCCAGCCATTGCTTGGCCGTCGCATTCAGCGCCGTGGCCCACAGCGGATCCGACTTGGTGATCTGCTTTTCAAAATCAGATGCCAGTCCAGCTCGTCCCATCACCCTCTCGCCGAGGAGGGCTTCCTGCGCTTCGGCCGTCGTCGTCGACCAGATTAGCAGCTGGGTCCATCGGGCCTCCACCTCGACCAGCGCATATTGCAACTGGAGGCAGCCCGGATCGGTTTGGAGGCGGGCCCACACATGGAAGAAGCCTCTCACACAATCGCCGGTCTTGCCCATGTTCTCAATCGAAGGAACGTCGGTCACCTGCAGCTGACCCATGCAATTCAGCAGTGATTCCGACGTGGCGTAGGTCTTGCGGATCGTCGGGGTCAACGGCATGGCCGCCTGGGCCACGGTCAGGATGCGCGCAGCGGAGGCGTAGTCCCGCCCGAGAATCGCCAGCGAGGCGTAGAGAAGTGGCAGGCTGACGTCGTGGGGACCCAGTTCGATCGCCGCCTGCCAGAACAGCGGGTTGTGCCGCACGGCGGTTTCGAAATCGACCGGCTGCCAGGGCTTGTCGAGCACCTCAAAGAGCAGCTGCCAGCCCAACGCCCTGGCGCCCGGATACTGATCTGCCGGCGTGTGCGCGTAGATCTTGGCGATATCGCGGGCTTGAGCGGCCGCATTGTCCTGCAGTCGTTTTTCGATGATGGCGCGCGGGCTGTCCGGCGCGGGCGCCGCAACGCTCGCTGGCGGCGAACGCTTCGGCGGCGGCTTGACCGTGTCGGTTTCACATCCCGCCCAGACAACCAACAGCGCCAGTCCGGCCCAGCGCCAGGACCAGCGGAGCAGTCGCTCGAGGTTTGGTTGGGCCATCGCCGACGACTAAACGGGTATCGCCGGGCGCGCCAAGTGGTAACTGTCCGTCTGAAATCCAAGGTGTGGCCACTTGATTTCGCCTCAAGTGCTCTTTACCTTGTCCGCTCCTAATTCATGTCCACTTCCACACCGCAAAAATTCGAGTTCCAGGCCGAGATCGCCCAGCTCCTCGATATCGTCACGCACTCGCTCTACACGGAGAAGGAAATCTTCGTCCGCGAGCTGGTCTCCAACGCCTCCGACGCCCTCGAGAAGCTCCGCCACCTGCGGATCACCGAGAAGGACATCTTCGACGACACGCTCGCGGCCGAGATCAACGTCACGACCGACGACAAGGCGAAGACCATCACGATCCAGGACTTCGGCCTCGGCATGACGAGCGCCGAGCTCGTCCAGAACCTCGGTACCATCGCCCACTCCGGCTCCAAGGCCTTCCTCAAGGCCCTCGGCGAGGGCGAGGCCAAGAACACCAGCCTCATCGGCCAGTTCGGCGTCGGCTTCTACTCGGCCTTCATGGTCGCGAAGAGCGTCAAGGTCTACTCCCACTCCTGGCGCGCCACCGAGCCCGGCCACGTCTGGACCAGCGACGGTTCCGGCAGCTACGAGATCGAGGAGAGCGAGGGCCAGCGCCGCGGCACGAAGATCGTCATCGAGCTGAAGGACGACTGCGCCGCCTACGCCTCGGACGCGAAGATCAAGGAGATCCTCGAGCGCTACAGCGCGTTCGTGTCCTTCCCGATCAACCTCAACGGCAAGCGCATCAACACCGTCCAGGCCCTCTGGCTCCGCTCCAAGAAGGAGATCAAGGAGGAGGAATACACCGAGTTCTACAAGTTCCAGGCCCACGCCTTCGACGAGCCGCGCCTGCGCCTGCATTTCTCCGCCGACGCCCCGCTGGCGATCAACGCCCTCCTCTTCGTCCCGAAGGAGAACACGGAGAAATTCGGCTTCGCCCGCACCGAGGCCAGCGTCGCGCTCTATTGCCGCAAGGTCCTGATCGACGCCAAGCCCAAGGCGCTCCTCCCCGAGTGGCTGCGCTTCCTCAAGGGCGTCGTCGACAGCGAGGACCTCCCGCTGAACATCTCGCGCGAGTCGATGCAGGACAAGGCGCTGATCGAGAAACTGAACAAGGTCATCACCAAGCGCTTCCTCAAGTTCCTCGACGACGAGGCCAAGAACCGGCCCGACGCCTACGCGGAGTTCTACACGGAGTTCGGCATCTTCCTGAAGGAGGGCGCCGCGATGGACTTCACCCACAAGGACGCGCTCGTGAAGCTGCTCCGCTTCGAGTCGTCGCTCACCGAGAAGGGCAAGCCGACGAGCCTCGCCGACTACGTCACCCGCATGGGCGCCGACCAGAAGGAGATCTATTACCTCGTCGGCCCGAACCGCGCCGCCATCGAGAGCGGCCCGTACCTCGAGGGCTTCAAGGCCCGCAACCTCGAGGTGCTCTTCTGCTACGAGGCCGTGGACGAGTACGTGATGAACAACGTCCGCGAGTTCGACGGCAAGAAGCTCACCGCCGCCGACCACGCCGACGTGAAGCTCGCCGACCTCCCGAAGCCCGAGGGCGCACTGAGCGAGGCCGATACCACGACCCTCACCACCTGGCTCAAGACCACCCTCGGTGAGCGTGTCGCCGAGGTGAAGGCGAGCGACCGCCTCGTGGACTCGCCCGCCCTCGCGCTCAACGCCGACAAGTTCATGTCCCCCCACATGCGCCGCATGATGAAGGCCATGAACAAGGACGGCG
>CAIQKV010000043.1 GCA_903872505.1 uncultured Opitutia bacterium | reverse complement strand
GGGCGGCCGTGGCGGCCGGGGTGGCGGCGGGGGCGCGGCCGGCGGCCGGGGCGAGCTTGAGGGCGCGCGGCCGGGGCCGCACGGGGAACTCGTAGCAGAAGCTCACCAGCAGGCACCAGAGCCCGAGCGCGAGCGGCCATTGGAAACGCTCGACGAGACGGACGGTGCGTTTGTCCAGGAACTTGCCCTTCTGGCCGGCCTCGACCGTGGCGTTGAGCACGCCGGCGAGGTCGAGCCAGGTGCTGGCGTCGCGGTAGGTGCCGCCGGTGGCCGAGGCGAGATCCTGCAGCGTGCCGCTCTCGAGCCGGGAGAGCACGACGGCCCCGCGCTGGTCCTTCACGAAGCCGCCCGCGCCGTCGGGGATCATCGCGCCCGCCGCGGTGCCGACGCCGAGCCCAATGACGCGGATGCCTTTTTTCTTCAGCTCCGCGGCCTGGGACCGCCAGTCGTCATCGGTCGCCTCGCCGTCGCTGAGGATGATGAGGTAGCGGTCGGCGGCGCTGGTGCCGAAGGCGGCGACGGCGGTGTCGATGAGCGCGCGGTAGTTGGTGCCGCCCTCGGGCAGGAAGCTTGGGCCCATGGCGGGCAGGAACTCGCGCAGGATCTCGTAATCGGAGCTGAGCGGGCTCTGCAGGAAGGCGGTGCCGGCGAACGACACGAGGCCGACGCGCTCGCCGGCGAGTTTCTCGAGGAGCGACTGGGTGAGCAGCTTGGCGCGCTCGAGGCGCGAGGGCCGCACGTCCGGCGTCAGCATCGAGCGGGAGAGGTCGATCGCGATGAGGATCTCGCGCGCCTGGTCGAAGACCGGCTCGTCGATGCGGCCCCACTGCGGGCGGGCGAGCGCGACGACGGCGAGGACGAGGCCCGCGCCGAGCCACCAGCGGGCGCGGCGGACGCCGCCGGCCGAGCTCACGAGCGAGAGGTGGTGCGTGCCGGCCTCGGCGTGGAGGATCTTCGGGTGCTCCCCGGCGGCGGCCGCGCGCCGCCGGCGGACGAACTCGGCGGCGAGCAGCGCCGCGGGCACGAGCAACAGCCAGAGCAGGTGGGGCCAGGCGAAGCTCATGCGACGCCCTCCCGTTGCCAGAACGGCCGCGCGAAGAGCGCGGCCAGCAGGAGCGCGGCCAGGCCGGGCGCGGCCGGCCAGTAGAACAGCTCGGTCGTGATGAGGTAGCTCTTGGCCTGGAATTCGATCTTTTGCGCGCGGTCGATCGCCTTGAAGGCCGACTCGATCGTGTCCGTGTCCGCCGCGCGGAAAAAATGCCCGCCGGTGGTTTCCGAGATCCGCTGCAGCGCGCCCTCGTCGAGGTCGGCCATCATCCGGCGGTAGCCGATCTTGTTACCCTTGTCGTCGAACACGGGGAACGGGACGATGCCGTCCTTGCCGGCGCCGATGGTGTAGACCGGCACGCCGCGGGCCGCGGCGAGCTGGGTGGCCTGCTCCGGCGAGAGCGTGCCGCGGTTGTTGACGCCGTCGGTCAGCAGCACGATGAACGCCCCCGAGCGCTTGCCGCCGCTCTCGCGCTTGGCCTGCTCGAGGCGCGTCAGCGAGACGCCGAGCCCGTCGCCGATGGCGGTGCCGTCCTCGATCAGGCCGATCTTCAGGCGCCCGGTCTGCTGGGCGAGCCAGTCGTGGTCGAAGGTGAGCGGCGCGAGCGTGTAGGCGCGGCCGGAGAAGACGACGATGCCGATGCGGTCGTTGGGCCGATCGGTGATGAAGGCCTGGATGACGGGCTTGATCGCCTGGAGCCGGTTGATGCGATCGCCGCCCTTCTCGTAGTCCTCGGCCAGCATCGAGCCGGAGAGGTCGATCGCCAGCATGATGTCGTAGCCCTGCGAGCGGACCTCGCGCTTGTCCTCGACGCGCTGCGGGCGGGCGAGGGCGACGACGAGCAGCGCGAGCCCGAGAAACGCCACCGCGACGGGCCAGCGCGTGACCGAGGCGAGCGACGGCCGGTGCCAGGCGGCGGCGAAGGGCACGAGGAGCACGGGCACGCGCCGGAGGCCGCGCAGCCAGAGCACGAGCGGGAGCGCGAGCAGCGCGTAGAGCCAGACCGGGTCCTTGAGGATGAGGTGGCCCATGGCGGTCAGCTGCGCACCCCGGCGACCATGCGGGCGTGGAAAAATTTCACCAGGGCGTCGAGGCGGTTCTGGTCCGTGCCGACGACGAGCCGGCTGAGCTGGTTGGGAAACAGCGCCGACCACGCCGCCTCGCGCTGCGCGGCCCAGGTGGCGTGCGCGGCGCGCTCGGCCGCGCTGCCCTCGAGGGTGACGAGCCGGCCGGCCGCGGGATCGTAGGCGGCGAAAGGTTCCTGCGCGGGCAGCGCGCGCTCCCACGGGTCGTCCACGCGGAAGCCCATCGTCTGGTAGCGGCGCCGGACCACGCCCCAGCCCTCGGGCTCGGCGCGCGGCGGGAAGTCGCCGAGCCAGAGGAACACGCTGTGCTTGGGGGCGGCGCGGGCGAGGAAGCGCCACGGGATTTCCGCCGGGCCGGCGGTGGGCGCGGGCGCGGGGCGCGAGAGCAGGGTGGCGGCGGCGTGGAGGATGGCACCGCGGCCGCGGACGGGCTCGCGGACGAGGTTGCCGCCCGGCGCGGCGTGGACGAAGCCGACGCGGTCGCGGTTGACCGCGCCCAGCAGCATGACGAGGCCGGCGAGCTCGAGTAGCGCCTCGCGCTTCGACTGCGCGCCGGAGCCGAAGTGCAGCGAGGGCGAGTCCTCGAACACGAGGAGCAGCGTGACCTCGCGCTCCTCGACGAATTTCTTGCGGTAGGCCTCGCCGAGGCGCGCGGTGACGTTCCAGTCGATGTCGCGCACGTCGTCGCCGAACTCGTATTTCACGACCTGGTCGAACTCCATGCCGCGGCCGCGGAAAGTGGAGCGGTACTCGCCGCTGAGTACGTTCTCGACGGCGTGGCGCACCCGCCACTCCAGCTGGCGCAGGAGGGCGAGGGGATTTTCGATCTTCGAATTTCGATTTTCGATCAGCATCGGAGTTGCCCGCGAATGGCGCGAATGGCGGCGAACGGAAGGTGAAATTCGCGCCGATTCGGGTGATTGGCGGACGGGCTCACTTCGCGGGCACCGGGGTTTGGGCGACGACCTGGGCGACGATCTTGTCCGCGGAGATTTCCGCGGCCTCGGCCTCGTAGGTCAGGCCGACGCGGTGGCGCATGACCTCGGGCGCGAGTTCCTGCACGAGGGCGGGCGAGACGTAGTCCTGACCGCGGAGCCAGGCCAGCGCGCGGCCGGACTGGAAAAGGGCGAGCGAGGCGCGGGGCGAGGCGCCGAAGTTGAGGTAGCGCTTGGCGCCGAGGCCGGGCTCGGCCAGCTCGCGCGTGCCGCGAACGAGGGCGAGGATGTAGCCCTGCACGGCGGCGGAGACGTGGATGCGGTCCACCTCGGCGCGGAGCGCGAGCAGCTCCTCGCCGCTGGAGGCGGCGGCGAGCACGGGCTGCTGGGTGACCTGGCCCCAGCGCTGCATCATCGAGGACTCCTCGCCGGCACTGGGGTAGTCCACGATGAGCTTGAAGAGGAAGCGGTCGGTCTGGGCCTCGGGCAGCGGGTAGGTGCCCTCCTGCTCGATCGGGTTCTGCGTGGCCATGACGAAGAACGGCACGGGCAGCGGGTGGGTGTGGCCGCCGATGGTGACCTGGCGCTCCTGCATCGCCTCGAGGAGGGCGCTCTGCACCTTGGCCGGGGCGCGGTTGATCTCGTCGGCGAGCACGAGGTTGGCGAAGATCGGGCCGCGGTGCGGCGAGAACTCGCCGGTCTTGGGCTGGAAGATCATCGTGCCGACGACGTCGCTGGGCAGCAGGTCGGGCGTGAACTGGATGCGCTCGAACTGGACGCCGAGGGCGGTGCCGAGGGACTTGACGAGGAGCGTCTTGGCCAGGCCGGGCATGCCCTCGAGGAGGACGTGGCCGTTGGCGAGGAGCGCGACGAGCAAGCGCTCGATGACGGCGTCCTGGCCGATGACGGCCTTGCCGATTTCGGTGCGGAGTTTTTCTGACCAGGCGGGTCCGGTGATCATGGGGAAGAGGGATGGAGGAAGGGCGGGGGTGGTTTGACTCCGGGGCGGGAGATAAGTTTCCATCAGGAAAAAGCCGCCGCCATGCCTTTACCACCCCAAATCGACCGCCGGCTCGCCGTCCTGGGCCTCCGCGGGGAGGACGTGGAGGAGCGGTTTGTGCGCGGATCGGGGCCCGGCGGGCAGAAAATCAACAAAACCTCCTCGACCGTCTGGCTGCGCCACCGGCCGACCGGGGTCGAGGTCCGCTGCCAGGCGGAGCGCTCGCAGGCGGCCAACCGGGAGCAGGCGTGGGCGGAACTGTGCGGGAAGCTCGAGGCCCGGGCGCGGGCGTCGGCGCAGGCGGCGGAGCAGGCGCGCGAGACGGAGCGGCGCCGGACCCGGCAGAAAAGTTACGGGCAGAAGGTCAGGATGATCGAGGCGAAGAAACACCGCGCGAAGCACAAGGCCCGGCGCGGCCGGGTCAGCGGTGACTGGTAGGCGCTCGGCGGTGAACTGGTTGGTCAGGCGGGCGATCCGCGCCTCCGGCCCCAGCGGAGCAAGGCCAGGAGGCCCAGCGACACCACGGTGGCTGGGCTGGTTGCGCCCCCGCCGCTGGATCCCGAGCTCGAGCTGGTACTGGTGCCCGTGCCGGTGTTGGAGGGAGCATTCACGGTCAACGTGGCGGCATCGCTGGTGATGCTGCCGGACGACGCGGCGGAGGCCGGCTGGCTCTGACTCCCGGCCGCAGTGGCACCCAGGGCCAGCCGCACCGTGTGATTGTCAGTGTCGGCCACATAAACGCCGCCGACGTCATCCGCCGCGATTCCGGCGGGGGAATCGAACCGGGCCGAGGTGCCAATGCCGTCGGCGGCCCCTTGGTTTCCAGCCAGACCTGCCACGGTGGTAATCGTGCCGTCGTCCGCCCCGATCCGGCGGATCGTGTGGTTGCCGGTGTCGGCCACGAGGATGTTGCCCGAACTGTCGACGGCCAGCGCGGCGGGGTAATTGAAGGTTGCGAGGAGCCCCGGCCCGTCCTCATGCCCACGGATGCCCGGCCGGCCGGCCAGGGTGCTGACCGTGCCGGCGGAATCGATCCGGCGAATGCAGTGGTTGCGCTCGTCGGCGACGAAGAGATTGCCGTCACCGCCGGCGGCGACATCGGCGGGGAAATTGAATCGGGCGACCCGGCCGGTCCCGTCGGTGCTGCCAGTCAGACCCGCCGACCCGGCAATGGTCTGCACGGCGCCGGACGAAGGGTTGATCATCCGGATGGTCTGGTTGCTGGTATCCGCGACGTAGAGATGGCCGGCCGCATCGAGGGCCAGCCCCGCGGGTCCATCGAACCGGGCCGCGCTGCCCACGCCATCCGCACTGCCGGGGACTCCGGCCAACCCGGCCAGGGTGCTGACCCCGCCGGCCGGCGTGATTTCCCGGATGGTGTGATTGGCGGTGTCGGTGACGTAAAGATGGCCCCGGACATCCACGGCCACGTCGGTGGGATAACTGAAGCTCGCGACTTCGCCTGCCCCGTCCTCGCTCCCGCGGCGGCCCGCCTGCCCGGCCAGGGTGGTCACCACGCCGGCGGGCGTGATTTTCCGGATCGTGTGATTGTTCTGGTCGGCGACATAGACCGAGCCAAACCAATCGACGGCCACGCCCGAGGGAGACGAGAACCGCGCGGCACTGCCGGCCCCGTCATCGCTGCCACTGACGCCCGCCAGTCCCGCGAGCGTGCTAACCTCCAGCATCGCGGGCGAAGCCTGGGTCGACGCCCCGGCACCGGTGGTGGAGTCGGACATGGCGCTCAGGAAACTGCCGCCGCTGTAGCTGACCACGCAGCGAAACTGGTCGCCAGTCATCGCCGTCGTGGTGCTGCTCACGGTCAGCGTCGCCGTGGCCGTTCCGCTGTAACTGCCGCCGCTGGTCAAGTCGCTCCAGGTCGAGGCGTCGCTCAGCTTGCGCTGCCACTGGTAGGTGAGCGCGCCGGACGTGCCCGTGACACTCACGGAGAAGCTGGCGCTGGATCCCGTGGTCACGGACTGGCTTTGGGGCTGGCTGGCAAACGCCGGGGTGCTCGTGACGGTGGAGTAGGTCTCAATGGTGCCGAGCGGCGTCAGGTCCCGGCCCGCCAGGCCGGCGAAGGTGGGCGCGTAGCGGGTGACCCGGAACACGGCGTTCATGAATTGGTCGGGCCGGCCCGAGTCCGCCGGGATGGCGGTGCCCTGCGCCAGCGGGGCGGTGGTCACCGGGCAGACATAGCGCCAGACGATTTCCCCGGCGGAGGTGACTTCAAACAAGTTTCCTTTGATGCCCTCGCAGATGAGCGTGTTGCCGTTGGGCAGCCGCTGGCTGCCGGAAATCTCCGCGGAGTAGAAGTCTGCCGGCGTGGGAGCCTTGTAGGTCCAGGTGGGCTGGCTCGGGCCGAAGGCGGCGCCCGCCGCCAGGGTGTAGTTCCCGGCGGCGTCGACCGGCGGCACGATCTCGTCGACCGTCGAGTACCCGCGGCCGATGCCGTTGTTGAAGATCAGGATGTTGCCGGCACCGGCCAGGCCGGGCTCGATCCAGTGCGTGTGGTGCTGCTGGTAGAGCATCCGGCTGCTGCTGCTGCCGCGGTCGTATTGCTGCGGCCAGCCCCAGCGGTAGAGCAGGTCGCCGCCCTTGTTGTAGCGGCCGCCGGTGTGGCCGGCCGCCTGCGCCGTGGTGGTGCCGTGGTCGACCACGATCAACTCGCTGTTGCCGCGGACGCTGAGCATCACCTGGTCCAGCTGGGCATTGTAATCGATCCCGTTCACGTGGTTCCAGAATTGGATCACTTTGGCGCCGCTGATCCCGTTCACATCGACCAGTTCCGGATGGTTGGCCACGACGCCGTAATTGTTCTTCGCGGAGTCGTAGTCCTGGATCAGGTGGTCCCAGATGTGCCATTCCCAGACGATGGTGCCGCCGTACGGCAGGGTTGGACGGACCTCGACCAGGTAGTCGGGCAGCATGTAGCCCTCGGTGCTGATGCTCGAGTCCAGCTGGCTCGGGTTGAAGCCCGCCGCGATGGTCTCAGCGTAGAGCTTCTTCTCGGAGGCGAGGACCAGCACGTTGCCGTTGGGCAGGACCTTGAAGTCGTGGTGGGCGATGTAGGTCGGGCTGACGTAGTCAAACGCCCACACGAGGTTGCCGGCCCAGTCGTATTCCTCGATGCGGCCGCCTTCGCCGCCGCCCGTCGAGGGCCCGCCGGACTTGACCGAGCTGGCGCGGATCAGGTGGCCGTTCTCGAGCAGGTAGGAGGAGCGGCCCGGTTCGCCGGTGCCGGTCCATTGGTGGACGTATTGGCCCGCGTTGTTGAGCAGGTAGGTCTGGGTACTGTGGATGGGGGACATCAGCGTGTAGCCCGGGGAGGCCTTGCTGGTGTTGAGAAACAACCCGACGGTTTGGGTGACGGTAGCGGTGCCCTGGTCGGGGCGCATCACGCGGAAACCGACCTGCAGCCAGGTGGAGTTGGGGTTGCTGTCCGGCGAGGGGCCGAGCGACCAGGACGGGTCGCGGTTGGAGACGCGGCTGAAGCCATAGAACTGCTGGCCCCCGCCGTTCCACCACGTGCCGCCGCGCAATCCCCGGTAGGCGATGCCGCCGTGGTCGGCGAAGATGTCGCCGGACGCGGGGCCGGGCGGGTCGGTGACGATGTTGTTCGTGACGCAATAGGAATAATACGAGCTCTGATACCAGTCGTTGACCCATTCCCAGGCGTTGCCCGCCATGTCGTAGAGGCCGAAGCCGTTCGAGCCGTCGCGGGTCTGGTAGGTGGCGTCGGCGGCCGGCCAGTTGTAGTCGGACTTGGAGCGGAGCGAGCCGTTGTAGAAACCGACTGGCGTTGTGTGCGGGAAATCGCCGTTTTCCCAGGGGTCGCCGGAACCCTCCCAGTTGGCGAGCCGGCCGTCGGCGTTGGTGTCGTCGCCCCACGGGAACTGGCGGTAGGGACTGGTCTGGCCGCCGCGGGCGGCGTATTCCCACTCGGCTTCCGTCGGCAGGCGGTAGCCGTTCTTGGTCAGGTCGCACGCCCCGGTCGCGAGGGTGTAGCACGACGCATAACCCTCGCGGGCGCTCAGCCAGTTGCAGTAGGCAATGGCCCCGAACCAGCGGACCCCGGTGATGGGATGAAGTTCGCGCCCGCTGCGGACGGTGAACTGGTTGTTGCTCCAGGCGATGGTGGCCAGCGGAACCGCGCTGGTGGTGTCGAGGTAGACATTGGTGCCGCCGACGGCGTAAACCGAGCCGGCCCGCACCTCGATGAGGCCCGAAGCCAGGGCCGCGTTCAGGTAGGTGCAATAATCGCTGCAGGTCAGCAGCGTGGCGGACATGTAGAAAGGGGAGATGGTGACCTCATGCAGCGGGACCTCGTCACTGGGGTGGTCCGGATCCACAAAATTGAAATGGTCGCCCATGACGTAGCTGCCGCCCGGAATGTGCACCAGCGGTGTGGAGCCGGCCGCGACCGCGCTGACCGGCAGCAGGCAGGCGAGAGCGGCCGCCACCGCGGCCAGGCCAACCCGAAAGCATCCTCGCCGGGCCGGCGCCTTGGCGCCTTCGCCGGACGTTCCGGAACTTGTCGTCAGCAAGCCGCCCTGCCGAGGAAAAACCCGTGCTAAAGTTTTCATGGGCGGATTATGCGCCCGCATGGATTAAGAGAACATGAAGCGCCCGCGGCCCGGCGCCGCCTCACTCAAACCGGGAGCCGGACCGTGAAGGTGGCGCCGTGAC
Source organism: uncultured Opitutia bacterium (assembly GCA_903872505.1). GTDB lineage: Bacteria > Verrucomicrobiota > Verrucomicrobiia > Opitutales > Opitutaceae > Opi-474. The sequence continues at coordinate 39,732 of CAIQKV010000043.1, read as the reverse complement.
CCGGCGTGCTTTCCACCGTGATGGCGCCGAAGTGGGCCTCGACGATGATGCGGGCGATGGCCAGGCCCAGCCCGGCCCCGCCGGTGGTGCGGCTGCGCGAATGGTCGGCGCGATAAAACCTTTCAAAGACATGCGGCAGGTCGTCCGGGGCGATCCCTGGGCCGTCGTCCGCCACCACCAACTCGACCCCCGCCGGCCCGGACCGGGTCGTGACCCGGACCTGCCCGCCGTCGGAGTTATACTTGATCGCATTGTCCACGAGGTTGGTGATCACCTGGTCCAGCCACTCGGGGTCGCCTTGGCAGGCCGCCGGCGCCAGCTCCGCAGTCAGTGTGATGCGGCGGGGGACGGCGAGCGGGCGCAGTGCATCGAGCATGGCCGCGGTGCGGGCCGCCAGGTCGAGCGGTTCGTGTCGCATGACCTCCTCGCGGGAATCAAGCCGGGCGAGGCGCAGCAGCGACTCCAACAGCGCCCGCATGCGCTGGGCCGCACGCTGGCAGGCGGCGAAGGCCTCCCGGTGCTCTTCCGCCATTTCGGGAACGGCGAGCGCGTTCTGGGTGTGGGTGAGGATGATGCTGACCGGGGTGCGCAGCTCGTGGGCCGCGTCCGCGGTGAACTGGGCCTGGCGCCGGAAGACTGTCTCCAGTCGCTCGAAGGTTGAGTTCAACACCGCGGTGAGCTGGCCCAGTTCGCTGTCCTGCTCGCGGTGGAAAACCCGTCGGCTCAGGTCGCCGCGGGCAATTTCCTGGGCGGTCGCGCTGATCTCGGCAATGGGGCGCAGGGCGCGCCCGACCAGCCAGCGTCCGACCAGCAAAGCCACGGCCAGCAGGGCGGCCGCGGCGGCGGCGGATTGTCCGGCGACCTGGTTCAGGCTGCGCAGCCTCGTGGCCATGTTGCATCCGACCACAAGGCTTTCCCCGTCGCCCGTGCGGATGACGGCCTCCCGGTACAGGTCGCGCGCCCGCAGACTGGGGCCCCTCCTTTGCAGGGTGAACGCCTCGGGGGGCGGGCAATCGGCCGGGGCGCTGGCCGACCGGCTGAGCATTTCCCCAACTTGGTTAAACCGCACGGCATACCAGTTGCCGCGGTCGTCGGGATCCGCGGCATTCTCCTCGGGGGGACGTGGCCGGGCGGGCCCCCGGTTGTCCGGCCGGCGCGGGGGCGGCCGGTCGGAATTCTGGAGCCGGACCCACGCGCCGGCCCGGCGCTCAAGTTCCTCGTCCGTCGCCCGGCAGAGGGCCGCGCGCTGGTATTTGTAGGCGGCCGCCCCGCCGCCCGCGAGCACGGCGCAGAGCATGACCCCGTGCCAGAATTGCAGGCGCCAGCCGATGGAGCGGAAAGCCTTCATTCGATGATGTACCCGAGGCCGCGCCGCGTCGTGATCAGTTCGTGCCCGAGCTTGCGGCGCAGATTCGAGACGTGCACGTCGATCAGGTTGGAGAGGGTGTCGTCGGTTTCGTCGCAGACATGCTCGTACAGGTCGGCCCGCGTGATCAGCCGGCCGCGGTGGAGGACCAGATACTCCAGGATGGCATACTCCCGCGCCGTGAGCGCCACCGGCTCGCCGTCGCGGGTGACTTTCCGTGCATTCTGGTCGAGGCGCACCGGCCCGATCGTCACCTCCGCGCCGGGTTGGTGCACGCTGCGCCGGAGCAACGCCCGGACGCGGGCCAGCAGCTCCGCGACGTCAAATGGCTTGACCAGGTAGTCGTCGGCCCCGGTGTCGAGTCCGCGCACGCGATCGGCGGTGCGGTCGCGGGCGGTCAGCATCAGGACCGGGGTCTGCTTGGTTTGGCGGAGTCCGGCCAGGACCGACCAGCCGTCCTGGCGCGGGAGCATCACATCCAGCAACACCAGATCGTAGTCCACGTTGGCGGCCTTGAAGAGGCCCTCCTCGCCATCCGCCGCGGTGTCGACCGAATAGTGCTGCTGGCGCAGCGCGCGCGCGATGCCGGTGGCGAGGTCCGCCTCATCCTCTACAACGAGAATTCTCATGGTCGGTGCATCCGGTCGCCAGCATACGGGGCCGGGGATTAAGGGAAGATTAAGCCCACGGGCGGTGGCTGCCGACGAAAAACCGGCGTTGGGCCCTTTCGCCGGCCTCGGAGGAGGTCTAAATGGAGGGCTGACTCCCGCCTCCGGCCTAGAGCAGCTCGAGCGTGTCGCCGACGTGGAGCGTGCCGGACTTGGTCTCGTGGATCACGTTCTGGCCAAAGTTGACGTCGGTGGGGTCGTCCGCGTCGCGGCGGTACATCGCGAGCGTGCGGAGCGGCTCCTTGCCCCGCTCGGCAGTGAGCTGGTCGATCGTGGGGATGACGCAGCGCGAGCACTGGCCGGCGGTGCGGAAAGTCACCGTGCCGATCCGGAAGCGCGTCCACGTGTCCTCGGCAAACGCGGCGCAACCACTCACCAGGAAACTGGGCCGGAAGCGGTCCACGGGCAGCGGCTCGTCGAGCCGGTCGTTGAGGTCGGCGAGCGAGGCCTCGCTGAGGATCATGAAGGGACAGCCGTCGGCAAAGTTGAAGACATCGCCCGGCCGGGCCTTGGCCTTCAGGACCGGGCGCGTGAATTTCTCCCCGATGCGGACGAGCCGGCAGGGCTGGCGGAGAAAATCCGAGAGCCACACGGCGACCTCGACGCCGCAGTCCTCGGCAAGCAGGCCCTCGCTTTTCCAGATCCGGACGGTCAGCAGCTCCGCCGGCGCCGCGGCCCGGAGCGGCACCGCGCAGGAGCCGCCATGCGGCGCGCGCAGGACCAGGTCGTGCGCGGTGAGTGCGGTCTCGATCAGCGCCATGCGCGGCAGGGTGCGCTGGGTGAGGAACTGGTTATTGGCGTCCACGAGCAGAAAGCGCCGGTCGCCCACGAAGCCGAGGGCGTCGAGGTCCGCGCGGGGCACGGCGAAGCCGCGCAGCGACTTGACGGGATAGAGGAACAGGCTGGAGAGGTGCATGTTCGGAAGGGAGTGAAGGTGAAAGTGAAAGTGGGCCGCAGCGTTGGCAACGCCTGAGCCGCCCGCTTTCAGGGTAGGGCGGATTATCCCTAATTCGCCGCGGATTGAGACAGCGTTCGATTCGAACCCGGCGCGTTGGGGACAACGCGCCCTACCTCCGCCGGTAGATGGCGAGGAATAGGGCGGCGCCGGCCTTGGTCACGAAGCCGGTGGGCGGCACGCCGTCGAGCCCGTAGCAGATGTGCAGGTTATCCCCGACGAAGCGGTGGATGGCGGGGATCGTGCGGCCGGCGTTGGTGCCGGCGACGCCGGTGAGGATGATGGGCCGGGCGTCGGCCGGGTCGCCCAGTTCGTAGGTGCCGCGGTCCGAGACGTCGCCGGCGAACCGCACGGTGTATTCGCCGGCGGTCAGCTCGACCTCGATCTTGCCGGCGACGAGGGCGGGCATCTCCTCGCCGGCCAGCTCGGCCTTCTCGATCTGCCAGATTCCCTCGATGGGTTCGGTGGGAAATGGCTCTTTCACGTTTTGTCTTCCGTTGACTCTGTAGGAGGCAGCGATTTTTGCGCCCTGGCTCCAAGCGTCTTCAGCTCCTCGACCTGGGAGAGCAAATTACCCCGGCCGGTCTTCAGCTTGCCAACGACGTCGTCGTAGCTTTCACGCGCTTTGTTCAGATGGCTTCCGATGGTCTCAAGATCAGAATACAGCCCGGCAAACTTGTCATAGAGCAAGCCTCCGCGCTTGGCGATTTCCTGCACATTTTTCGTCTGCCGGTCCTGCTTCCAAATGGTCGCTACGGTCCGGAGCGCGGCCAGCAGGCCGGACGAAGTCACGAGGATGATCTTCCGCTCGAAGGCCCAGTCGTAGAGTCCGGGTTCGGTTTCGAGGGCCATGGCGAAGGCCGGCTCGATCGGGATAAACATGAAGACGTATTCCGGGGAGAAGAGGGTGCCGGAGTCCTCATATTTCTTGTCGCAGAGCTCTTGCACCCGCTTCTTGACCGCGCCGGCGTGCGCTTTTTTCGCCGCCTCCTGTTGGGCCGGCTCGGTGGCGTTGGCGGCCCTTTCATAGTCAACCAGCGAAATCTTGGAGTCGATTACCAGATGACGTTGCTCCGGCAGGCGGATGATGATGTCGGGCCGCGCCTGCCGGCCGTCCTTGTCGGGCAGCGTTTCCTGGGCGACATAGTCCTCGCCCCGCCTGAGCCCGCATCCTTCCAGCAGGCGTTCCAGCACGAGTTCGCCCCATGCGCCGCGAACCTGGGCCTGACCTTTCAGCGCCTGGGTCAGGGAATGTGCCTCGTCAGTGATGTGGGCATTGAGCAGGCGGAGTTGCTCGATCTGGCTTTTCAGGGCCGTTCGATCGTCGCTCTCGGTCTTGTAGACGGTGTCGATCCGGCTGCGGAAATCGACGAGCTGTTGCTTGAGGGGAGAGAGCAGGACGTTGAGTTGGGTTTGGTTCTGTTCCGTGAACTTTGCGGACTTCTCGTCCAGCAGCTTGCTCGCGACGGCCTGGAACTCGGCTTGCATGGTGGCCCGGGCCTTTTCGATGTCCGCGAGGTATTGGGCCGCGCGACGGTCATTCTCCAGGGAGGCTTTCTGGCCGACGTCCAGCTTGGTTTCGAGCTCGGTCTTGAGGGTCGAGAGCCGGGCGGTTTCGGCGCGGAGGGCGAGCACCTCGGCCGAGAGGCGCCCGTTCTCCTCTTCACGGCTGCGCAAACGCTCGATCAGCGCCGCCGACCGACCGCGCAAAAGGACCCACGTGAAAAGCGCCGCGATGACGGCGGCGGCGAGCGCGATGAGCGGGGTGTCCACGGCGGGATGATTTGACCCCGCGCGCAGCAAATCAATCCCCGATGCGTCTCTTGACACCCGTTGGGCGACTCTGCAAACACGCTTCATGCTCCCCGAGAGTTATTTGCCCCCAACCCGGCAAACCCCGCGCCGCCGTCCGTCCCATGCCCGCTGAACCCGCCCCGACCCCGGCCGTGGCCCGTGAAAAACCGCTGGTGTTGGTGGTGGACGATGAGTACGGCCCGCGCGAGTCGGTGGCGTTCGCCCTCGGGACCGAATATTCCGTCGATACGGCCGACCGCGCCGCCGAGGCGCTGGCCAAGATCAAGGCCAAGCCCTATTCGCTGGTCGTCCTCGATATCCGGATGCCCGAAATGGACGGCATCCGCGCACTGGAGGAGCTGCGCAAGATCGACCCGCAGGTTTCGGTGATCATGCTCACCGGCTATGGCACCCTCGGCACCGCCCAGCAGGCGATGGTCGGGGGCGCCAACCAGTACCTGCGCAAGCCGCCGGACATCGCCGAGCTGCGGGAGGCGGCCCGCGCGCAGGTCGCGGCCACGGCCGTGCGCCGGCAGCAGGCCAAGCTTTCCCGCGAGGCGCTCGAGATGAACGCCGCGCTCAAGCGCGAAATCGACCAGAAGGAGCCGCAGATCTGGCAGGGGCGCGCGTCCGTCGAGCTGGTCCACGATCTCAACAACCCGCTGACCGTCGTCATCGGCTATGCCACGCTCCTCGTCGAGGAGGCCCGGGCGGTGGCCGCGACGGACCCGGAGCGGGGGCGCCGGCTGCTGGAGTATGCCGGCCTGGTCGAGAAGGCCGCGGAATACTGCCACCATCTCTCGGAAAACTGGCGCCTCGCCTCGAAGCAGGCGGGGGAGTTCGGGATCCTCGACCTGGTGAGTGTGTCCCGGGAGGTGCAGCAGGTGGTGTTCTTCGGCTCGGTGGCGATCAATTTTTCCGGCCTGGAGCACGCCTCGATCAAGGGTTCGCGGTTCGAGCTGATGCGGGTGTTCCAGAACATCTTCAAGAACTCGATCGAGGCCGGGGCCACCCAGCTGACGGTGGCGGTGGCGCGCAGCGGGTCCCGGTTTGAGATGACCCTGACGGACAACGGCGCCGGGATGGACGCCGAGCACGTGCGCAAGGCCATGCGGGGCGGCTTCACCAGCAAGGAAAGCGGCACCGGCCTGGGCCTGAGCATCTGCCGGCACCTGCTCGGCGCGCACGGCGCGACGCTGACCCTCGAATCGACCCCTGGCAAAGGCTCCGTGGTGCACATGGTTTTCCCCGCGGCGTCCTGACCGCGCCATGAAACGCCGTCGCGTCAAAATCACCGGCCTCGGGTTCGTGACGCCGGCCGGCATCGGGAAGGAGGAGTTTTGGCGGGGGATTCTCGAGCCGGTCAGCCGGGTGACGGCGAAGAAGAATTATCCGGAGGAAGCCGGGCCGTTCGTTGCGGCAGAGGTGAAGGGTTTTAAGCTGGAAGACTACGTCCGCGACGTCTCGAGCAAACGCATGCCGCGGCACACACAATTTGCGGTGGCGGCGGCCGCCCTCGCTTTGGCGGATGCCGGGCTCACTTTGACCAGCCTGCGTGGCCAGTTGCCGCTAGTCATGATCGGGGCGTCGCTGATGGACTTTGGTTCGATCAACAAGGGCGTGGATATCATTGTCCGCAAGGGCGTGGTCAACGGTCTGCCCAGCTCTGTTTTTTCCGCGTCGGTTAGCTCCATCGGTGGGACCATTGGAGAACTGATTGGTGGAACCACCCGGACCCTAGCTTTGCAGAGCGCATGCTGCGCCGGTCTGGACGCCATCGGGCATGCTTACGACATGGTGGCCAATGGGGAGGCTGAGATTGCGCTATGCGGGGGGACCGAGGCTCCGCTCTATTTTCATCCGATGCTGGAATTGAAGATGGCGGGTCTGGCCCCGGGCAATCCCGTCAATCCCGAACGGCAGTGCCGGCCGTTTGACCTTTGGCGCACGACCGGGGTGATAGGAGAAGGGGCCTGTGTGCTGTTGTTGGAGCCCGAGGATAGTCCACGTCCTGGCTACGCCTGTATCGAAGGCTACTCCTTTGCTTCCGACCCACTCGACGACCCCGGGGCGGGCCTTTATGATGCAATGAAGTTGGCGGTGGCCAACGCTGGCGTGAGTATCAGCCAGATCGATTGCATCAATGCCTGGGGACCCGGCCACAAGATTGTGGATCAGGCTGAGGCCAAGGCACTCCGACGACTTTTTGGCGAAGGGTTGATGGACATTCCGGTTGTGTCGCTGAAGGGAGCCATTGGCAATCCACTCGGGGCCGGTGGGGCAATTCAGGTGGGCTGCGCTGCCCTTTGCATGGAGCGGTCTGCCATTCCACCGACGGTAAACTGGCAGTATCCGGATCCTGCGTGTCCGCTCAATCTATCTGCCCAAGCCCGCTACATCACACACCGAACTACTTTGGTCGATGCGCACGGTCTTTCGGGAACCAACACGTGCTTGGTATTAACACGATGACGTACAATCCAACAGTCGTGGCGGCAATCGCGGTCGCATACGTCGGCTTTTCGGCTTTCTGGGCGAATCCACAGCGGGCGATGAACCGCGCATTCTTCACTGGGTCGCTTCACGTGGCATTATGGTTGATCAGCTTACATATGGCGCTCACGTCCAGCAATGGACTGATATGGCTTAAATGGGCCTGCGCTATCGGTGGCTGCCTACCCATGCACATATGGATCATTCAGCAGAATATTGCTGAGCGACAGCGCGGTACTTTTGTTGATTGGATACGGAGAAATTGGTATTGGCTTTTTGCTTCTGCGTTTCTTGTCGTCATCCCTTTTACGGAGTTATTCATCCCATCGAGTTCAACGACGGAGCATCGATTGCGCGGATGGGGATATTATTCTTATATTGGGCTGGTTGTTGTCGCGTATGGTTATCTATTTCGTGATGCTTTCAGGAGCATCAAAAAGCTAGCGGGCGTACGTCGCCTTGAATTGCAGGTGTGGCTCGTCGGAGGATGCATCATTGCTGTAGGGATTCTCGGCCTGATGGGGCTGACGGATATTACTAAGGATCCGCTCTATATTCGTTTTCAGCCATGGCTTGTGCTTCTATTTTACGCCGGAACCGCTTTTGCGATCACGACCCATCGCATCTTTGATGCTCGGCAGATTCTGCTGGTTGGGGCGCAAAAACTCATCTTGGTCGTTACGGTTGCTGGTGCAGCCTACGGTCTAGACTTATGCCTCCGCATTGTTTTGCCCGAACCATTCGGGTTCCTGGCGACGACTGCGTTGGCGCTTTGGTTCGCGGTGACCCTCAACGGTTGGCTGGATGGGTATTTCCATTTTTACCCGCAGGCGACGGCAGCCCGCCAAGCCGCATATGCGACTGCGCAACGCGAAACCCGCGTGGACAAGCTTGAGGCTGCATTCAAGGATGTGCTCAAGGGGTGGGGACAGAGCGAAATAGCACTGATCATGTCCGGGGCCAAGGGGGCGCTGAGCGGAGGCGGTATTACTCTGCTGGATGATGGCACTGTACTACGCGCCATGCAGCAGCTTCGCTGGGCCACGCCTGAGCGCCTCTCTCGCGAACGAGCGACCCCGGACCGGGAGGCTCTGATGCAATTTCTCACCGAGCATGGGCTCGGTGTTCTCGTCTTGGCTGATGGACCTTCGCTTTCTGCCTTGATCGGCGTCGGTGTCGCGGCCTCGCGCCGGCCTTTTACCTATCCGCAGGTGACTCAGTTGCAGGAACTGGCGTCGATCATCGAAAACGCGCTCGAGCGGGCGCATTTCTCGATCAAGGCCCAGCGGGCCGAGCAGCTTGCGACGGTCGGCTTGATGGGCGCGAGTCTCGCGCACGAAATCCGCAACCCGCTCGTCTCGATCAAGGCCTTCGTCCAACTCCTTCCCCAGCACTACCAGGACCCGGTTTTCCGCGAAAAATTCTTCCACTTGATTGGCGATGAGGTCATGCGCATCGACCGATTGACTGAGCAACTTCTCGACCTCGCGTCGCCCCGCGTCTACTCGGCCCAGATGGTGGGCTTGAATGCCGTGCTGAACTCCACGCTCGAGCTGGTCGCGGCCAAGGCGGAGGACAAGCACATCAAGTTCCTCACCGACTTTCGGGCCGTGCCGGACCAAGTGTACACCGATCCTTCTGCCGCCAAGCAGGTGATCCTCAACCTCTGCTTCAACGCCATCCAGGCCTTGGAGGCCCGCGCCGGTGAGCGTTGGGTGAAGCTATCCACCAGCAAGGTGGGAAAAGGGGTGGAGGTGCTGGTCGAGGACAGCGGACCCGGCATTGCCCCGGAAATCCGCCCCCGGCTCTTCCAACCCTTTCAATCCACGAAGTCATCGGGCTTTGGGCTTGGACTCGCCATCTGCAATGACATCCTGACTGGCCTCGACGCGACCATCACGGTCGATCCGGCCGTCTCCGGTCGCGGCGCGACCTTCCGTCTCGTCTTTCCATGCCAAGCCTAGTCATCCTCGCGACCGCCGACACCGCCCTTGCCGACACTTGGGAGCGTCAGCTGCCGTCGGGTCGCTCGGCGTTGAGGTTGTCGCCGCAGACTTTCTCGTCAGGCTCATCGCCGGGGTTTGCTGCGGTGGTCGTGCTGGATGCCGCTTTTGAGTCCGCGCTGCCCCTGGCGCTGGCCAAGTGCCCGACCATCTACGTCGGCGAGCCGCGCAGCCTGCCGTTTGAGCAGGCGCGCATGGCCAACCGCGCCCGGGTTTACCTTTCCTACGAAGAAAGCGCCACACGGCTGCGCGAGCTGCTGCCGCTGGTCGAGGAAGTCGCCGAGAAGCAATCCATGGTCGAGCTGCTGAGCGACAAGGCGCGTCGGACCGAGCCCGCCCATAAACCCGTCCGTGCCGCGACAGCGGGTGATGCCGCCGAGTTTTGGGATTTCCTCGAGGGAGCGGTGGAGAGCCTTGACACCCGCGACCGGCTGATCGCCGAGTTTCGCCGGGCTTCGAGGCATCTGCTCAGGGCTTCGCACGCGGTGTTCTTCCTGCGCGAGGCCGACGGGTACCGGGCCGACCGCGGCACCTCGTTCTTCCCCGCCGACGATCCCTTGGTCAGCCTGCTCGAAAACCATCCGGCGGTGATCGACGGGGCGAACTGGGATGGCCCGGCCGACCCGGTGACCGAGTTGGCGGTGCGCAACCGGCTCGCGCTCTGGGGTGCCCGCCTGTTGGTGCCGATCCATGACAACGGCCGGCTGCTTGGACTCATCGCGCTCGGCGTGCGCGTGGACGGCGAGGCCTACGAGGAGGCCGACCGCACGCGCGCGGTGTTCTTTGCCCGGCTGCTCCGGCATTTTCTGGCCAAATCAGCCCAATTGAGCCGGCTGCACCAGCTGGCCGAGCAGACCCGCTTGGGTGTTAAATACTTGCCCAGCACGCTCGTGCTAGCGCCGGATGAGAGCGTACCGCGCCAGGTGCCGCTGGTCGTGCGCGACCTGATCGGTCAGGCGCGCCGGTCGCGGGAAGTTTGCCGGGTGTCGCCAAGCGCGGATCAGCCCTTCCGGGCCAGTGCGGGTTTGGTGGCGGAAACGGGCGGGGTCTGGGCGTTCTGGGAGGAGGCGAGTGGTGAAGTGCACGACGCCGTCTCACGGCAGCGTACGAATCGCCGTACCTTGCTCCGGGAGCTTGGGCTGACGCTCAACCATGAGTTGGGCAACGCACTCGTGTCGCTGGCGACTTTCCGCCAGAGCACACCGGAGCAGCCGCTGACCGCGCCCCTGATTGAGACCGTGAAGAGCGACGTGTCCAAGCTCGAGGCGTTGAACGATCACATCGGACTCATGCACGCGTTGCACGACGCCGATGCCGCACCGGCGGACATCCGCGAACTGGCGCAGACCATCGGCCGGTCACTTGGCGTGCGGGTGGAAGTCGGGCCCGACCCGGTCATGCTGACGGTAAATGCCAAGCTGCTCGATTTTGCGCTGCGCTCGCTGATCAAGAGCGTGGCGGAAAACCGCGGCGAACTGGGTACGCAGGAGCTTTCGCTGCAGGTACGTTCGACTGGAGCTGGCGCAGAGCTTACGGCGCTGTTCTCCATCAAGGGCAAGAACCTCGAACTCGAAGGCATCCTGCCAGAGCCGGTCGAAGGTGCGGTGCCGAATCAGGGGCGGCTGGGCGTGTTCCTCGCGAAGGAAATTCTCCGGCTGCACCATGGCGAAATTCATGCCGGGCCGGGCATGGAGGGTACGGAGATTCTGCTTTCATTGCGGTCATGTTAAAATCAACCGGACTAATGTCGGCGGTTGTTGCGTGGCTAGAGTCAGAGGATTCCATCAAGTCAGCGGTGCTGTTTGGCTCTAGTTGCAAGGCATCAAGCATAGATAATCACCAAGACAACTGGGCTGACATTGACCTGCATATTATAACGACTGCCTCCCGCCGTATCGAAGAAGTGGATTGGGCTCGAGTTTTGCCCAGTGAAAAGTTCTGCATGCAAATTGTGCGACCCGCCACTGGCGGCGTTCGGAAGGCGACCGTCAGCTTTGCAACTGGCCAGATTGACTTGGTTCTTGTTCCAGCATTCCAAATTCGCCTCGCCCGGTTGGCGGCCTTTTTTGGACTTCATCGGAGGGTTCACCGATTGAAGGACGCTCTCAACGAGCTGCATACTTGCATACAATCAGGATACCGCTTCCTCAAAGGTGAGAAGGAATGGGGTGCGTTTTACACGATGATAATGACAGAAATGCCGGGTGTTAGGCTGACTGACGATGATGCGCGGAAGATGGCGGACATATTTTTAACTGAGCTATTGTTGATCTTTCGAAGATTGGAACGCGGTGAATTCGCCGCGGCCCAGTACTCACTCCATCGTTCGCTGTCAGAAACGAACTTCAGACTTTTGCGGGAACTTAGGCTTCGCCGCGGTCAACCGTTGCCTTCGTTTGGCATCGCTCGCCATGTGGAGACGTCGCTTTCACCCACGGAGCTAGAATGGGTTCGAGTAAATTCTCGGCTTGAGCGCCAGGAAATTAGCAGTGCCGCCTGGCGTTCTTTCGACGGTTTGAAAGCATTGATGAGCGGATTGGTGCCGGCGTGGGCTGTGCCTCCGGGAATTAGCAATTTGCTAAAGGAATATTTCTCCCGGCCTCAATAAGACTAGGAAATCAGCTGTTCTGCATATCACGAATAGATCATGTCTTCTTAAAGATTAATTAGGCCTTCGAACTGTCGGCATAGTCGTGAGCACAAAATAATGTAGCGTAATTACGCTTAGTCTTACGCGTTTATGGCGATCCTTGTTATATTTGCCGCGGTTTTTGCTTTAACTGTCGGTATTATTGTTTTGTGGGCAAATCCGGCAAGATTCACTAATCAGGTATTTGCATGTCTGGCGCTTGTAGTGACATCTTTCTTGTTTTTTATTTACCAAGCAGTCAGAGCCGGAGCGGTCTTTTCTCAGGACCATACCACGAGTGCTTTGCCCATGCTTCGTGCAGCCGCGGCAGTTTCAATGTTCATTCCCTCGATGCTTTGGATGTTAGAGGAAACGCTTATGGCCGCTAGGGGGACGGGAAGATATGGTGTAATAAAAAGAACGCTGCCGTGGTTTGGCGCAGGTGCGGTGCTGGCAATAATATGTTATACGGACTCGTATTACCCTTCTGATACAGTGCCAACAAACCAGAAGCACGGTCCCAGTTATACGCTGGTAAGTTTGGTTCTCGCGGCGATGTATGTTGTTCTTGTTGGTCAGTCGTGGTTCCAGATGCGGCGACAGGCGGGAATAAGACGGATAGAAATGCAATTTCTTGTGCTTTATGCTGCTTTCGCCGCGCTATTTGCAGTTAGCCTAGCGTATTTTGCGGCGGTACTGCATGTAACTGAATTACGGCGGGTAACTCCATTCGCCGTCATTTGTCTCTACGCCTTGGCCGCTTGGGCTATAGCCTACTACCGCATCTTTGATGTTCGGCAGGTATCCCTGTCGCTGGGGCAGCGGGTTGGACTCTTGGTATTTTTGGCGCTGGGGATTCTTTTCTCGTCGCGCGGGCTCGCGCTTTTCATGCCGCAACCGGCCGCGATCATTCTGAGCGTTGCGGTGTTCAGTGCGGCTGCGTTCTGGCTCGACCGTCGGTCACGCGATTGGCTCAGTCTTGGCGGCGAGCGGGCGATCGCGGAAATGCGGCGCGATACGATCGAGATCGCCCGCCTCGAGCCCCACCCGGAGAAGCTCGCCGCCCAGTTTGAGAAATTTCTTCGCGACCAATGCCAGACCTCGTACGCCGCGCTCTTGGTGGACCAGGGTGAGGCGCATACTGCCGGCCGGTTGCAGTTCGCCAAAAACCGGCCCGGCTATGCCGCGCTGGCCGAGAAGGGCTGGACGACACCGGAAAGTCTCCTGCGCCGGCGGTCGACCCCCGGGCTCGACGATCTCCGGGCTTTCCTCGCGGAGCATTCGCTGGGCCTGATGGTGGCGTCGCCGCGCGGCAGTCCGAACCCGACGCTGATCATCGCCCTCGGCACGAAGACCAACGAGTGGCCGTTCACCTATCCCGAGGTCCAGCGGCTGCAGAACATCGCTGAGCTGATGGACAACATCCTGACGCGCTCCCGGCTCACGCTGCAGGCCGCGGTGCGGGCCCGGATGGAGCACCTCGCCATGATGTCGCGCGGCCTGGCCCACGACCTCAACAACCTGATCACGCCGATCTCGTCGTTTCTCGTCCACACGGACGGGCGGTATGCCTCCGGCAGCCCGGAGGGCGAGGTGCATGCCGCGGCGCGGCGTTCGGTCCGGATCATGGGCGACTATGTGCGTGAGGCGCTTTTCTTCTCGGAGCGGCTGACCCCCCGGTTTGAGCGGGTCGAGCTCGGCCGAATATTTCAGGAGGTCTGCGCGGTCACTGCGACCCGCGCCGCCGAACGGGGAGTCGCGGTGGTGGGGGTGCCGGAGTACGACGGCCCCGTGACGGCGGACTCAGTGCTGCTCCAGCGCATGCTCGCGAATGTCGTCGGCAACGCGATCGACGCCTCGGGCCGCGGCCAAACCGTCACGTTGTCCGCGACGCTCGGGCGCAGCGGTTTCCTCTGCCTGCGCGTGGCCGACGCGGGCTGCGGGATCGCGCCGGATAACCTCGCGCGGATCTTCGACCCGTATTTCACCACCAAGAAATACGGCGACGACGTGCGCGGGTTCGGGCTCGGCCTCACCATCTGCCAGAAGATCGTCCAGCTGCATGGCGGCACGGTGGCAGTGGAGAGCGAGCTGGGGAAGGGGACGACGGTCACGCTCAACCTGCCCCTGGCACAGAGTGCCTGAGCGGCGGGCGGGCGGCTTTCCTCTCCGCGGACACCTGCGCGCGAAGTATAACCTATTGGGTTACACCTCGCAGGGCCGGCCGCATTTATCCACTGCAGACATTGGGCAGTATAACCTATTGGGTTATACTTCGCGGACGGGAAAATTTGGCCGCCGGCACGCGTGCCAGTTGACACTATCCGGACTGTTTGTTCCAACGCTCTCATCGCGGTCATGAGCACCGACCCCACCGACCTCGTGACACCCCGCATCCTGGTCGTCGACGACGAGCGGCAGATCCATGCGTCGCTCCGGCTCCGGCTGGGCCAGCAGTACGAGCTGGTTTGCTGCCATGACGCGAAGTCGGCGCTGGCGGTGCTGGCGGAGGAGCGGTTCGACCTCTGCTTCGTGGATATCCATATGCCCGGGATGAACGGCCTGGCGTTCATCGAGGCAGCCCAGCGCCGCGATCCCGCGCTCGGCTGCGTCGTGATCAGCGCGTTTGACTCGAGCGAGAATCTCCGGCGCGCGATTCCGCTGAACGTCTTTGATTTCATCGGCAAACCCCTGCCCGCGCGCGACGGGTTCGAGGCCCGGATCCCGGAATGGATCGACCGGACCCGGGCGCAGCGGCGCGAGCAGGCGCTCGCGAAGCAGGCCGGGACCATCAACCAGCACCTGGATGTGGCGCGGCTGGAGCGCGAGGTGGAACTGGTGGCCTCCGAGACCGCGCGCGACGCCCTGCTGCAGACGGCCAACCTGCTGACGACCATCCACGCCCACCTCGTCAGCGCCGCCTCGGCCGTGGCGGTGCGGGCGAAGACCGATCCCGGCGCCGTGCAGCTGCTGCGCAGCCTGGAGGAGGCGCGCAAGACCGCCGATGCCGCCGCCAGCGTGGCTGCGGGCTTTTTCGACTCCGCCTACGCCAGCCGCGATTCCTCTCCCGCGCTGATCGACTCCGGGGTGCGCGAGGCCATCGGCATCGCCGCGCGGATGTGTCAGGCCGAGGCTGCCAACAAGGCTGTCGATTTCCCCCCGCTCGACGTGCGGCTGCCCATCCAGGGACTCTCCGGGATCGATTTCCTGCTGATGATGGTCCCCGTGATTGGCGCGGCGCTGACACTCACCGGTGTAAATACGACCGTCGGGATCCGCATCCAGCAACTCCCGCGGCTCGATGCCGCGACGAAGGATCCGCTGTTGCGGGGTTATCTCTGGGTGAACCGCAAGCACGCGCTGGCCAGCCACCCCGCGTTCCTCATCACCGTGACGACGACCGCCACCCCGCTCGCGCGCGCCCAGGCGGAGGCCTGGCTCCGGGGCGACGCTGGCCCGCTGGCCACGGTGAGCCCGCGCGGCCTGCTCGCGGGTCTCCAAAAATGCCGTGGGCTGCTCGCGCTGTCGCAGTCGCCCCAGACCGGGCAGTTCCGGCTGGTGCTGGCCCTGCCGGTCTGAGCCCGCGCCCGTTCGCCTCGCGCTACCCGCCGTGATCGCAATTGTCACCCCAGCCCCGTTGGAACGCGCCGCCTTTGCCGCACTCTGCGCGAGTCGCGGCTGGGTTACCACGGAGTGCGACTCGCTTCGGGCGCTGAAGCAGCTGCTTTCCCGGGTTCGACCCCGGATTGTCCTCACCCGCCGCCGGCTGGGTGACGGCTTCTCGGACGACGTGATGGCTGCGATCGCCGCGGCCGGTCAGTCGGCAACCGTGAAGGTCATTGTCCTGGTCTCGGCCAGCACGCCGGCGGCGGTGGAGGCCCGGCAGGTGGCACTCGGGGCCGATTGCGTGCAACGCGATCCCGTGCGCATGGACGTGCTGGTCGAATACCTGGCGAAATTTTACCGGCGGGCATCCCGGGTGGGTCGCGGGGAGACCCGGGCGGCCGGGCCGAAGTCCTTCCTGATTGCGGGAGCCCTGGTCGATCCCCTCGCGCGCCAGTTACAGTTCGGCAAGAAAGCCGTCCACCTCACGCCTCACGAGGTCGCACTCGCCGAGCTGCTAGCCCAGTCCCAAGGCGGCCTCGTGGCGTATGAGATGCTCTACAGCGAACTCCTTGGCCGGCGGTTTCGCGGCGACACCAGCAACCTGCGGGTCCTGCTCGGCAAGCTCGCGAAGTCAGCGAAAGCCGTGGGCATCGCCCTCCGCGAGTCGGTCGAGGTGATTCCCAAGCTGGGCTATCGCTACCACGCGGCGCGCGCCGCGCGCACCTGAGCCGCCCGGCCCAAAAGCTGGAGCCGCCCTGCCGGCGTTTCGCCGCGGGTCAGCGGCCGGGGAGTTTCTCGTAGGTGATGACGGCTGAGCCCGGTCGCTCGGTGAGCGCGAGCTCGAGGCCGGTGTCCATCAGTTCCCGGCCGGTGAACTCCCGCGGATTTCCCGGGTGGTCCAGGTCGGTGAGGGCGTAGCGCGCAGCGGGGTCGAGGCCGCGGAGTTTCACCCGCGCAGTCTCGTAAATGCTTTCCGCGCGGCGAAACGCCTGCACCACGCCGCGGCCGGCCTCCGGCCGGTCGAACTGCCAGGCCAGCCAGACGTCCGCGCCAAGGCTGGGGGGCGTGAGCGGGTAAAAATCGCCCGAGTAATTCTCCGCATAGCCCCGCCATTCGCGGACGGCCTTCCGGAATACGTCGTACGGCAGCGTGCGGTCGCGCATGTCCCAGGAGCCAATGATCAGCGGGCAGGTGAAGTTGCTGCGCAGCTGATAGAGGGAGAACTGCTTCGGCCCGGTGGCGGTGCCGTGGAACGGCAGCCAGAGCGCGAGGCCGTAGGTCTGGCACTGGTTGGAGACGAAATCGTAGCAGTAGTCGGAGCGCCAGAAGGGCAGCGACCGACGCATCGACTCGAGGTCGATGCGCGAACCGCCGCCTGCGCAGGAATCGATGACCAGCCCCGGATGCCGGCGCTGCACCTCGTCGTAGTGGGCGAGATAGCCCACGATGTGGTGGTTTTCCGTAATGCCCTGGCGGTCCACCGCGTCGTTGCTGCGCCAGATCTCGACGGGCTCGAGCACGTTGAAATCGTGCCGGTAAACGTCGATGCCTTCCTCCGTCACCAGCCGGTCAACCAGGTCGGTCAACCAGGCCTGGGCGGCGGGGTTGTCGAGGTAGAGCAGCTTGGAAAGCCGCTTGGAAATGTGGTTGGCGATCAGCCAATCCGGATGCGCGGAATAGATCGCATTGCTCGGCATCACCCGCTCCGGCTCGAACCAAACGATCGACTTGATGCCGAGCGCGTGGGCGTGATCGGTGATCGAACGCAGCCGGTGCGGAAACCGCTTCGGGTCGGCCTGCCAGACGATCGGCTCCTGCCAGCGGCCGTTGTTCACGTACCAGCCGGCGTCCATCCACCAGTAGTCGAGCGGGAGTTTCTCCTCGCGGTAGCGGTCGATGAAGAGGAGTTGGCTGGCCTCGTCGGCCTGCACCATGTTGTCAAAAAACTCCCCGGACGAGCCGGCGAAGGCGGGACGCGGCGGGCGCCCGCCGGACGGGGGCAGGTTGTGCATGGTCATCCAGCGGCGCCAGATGTTCTGCGCCCGGATCCAGTCGCCGCGCCAGAACTGCAGGGCCATGAGCGGCGTGCGGATCTCCTCGCCCGGGTGCAACCGGAGGTGCGTGAGCTCCTGACCGGCGGTGACGTGGACGCCGGTCTTGGCGTCGCGGGCAAACTCCGCCGCCCAGGCGCCCGGCCAGCCGACGACGACGATAACCCCGGACGACTTGCTCGTCTCGAGGTTGAAATACGGCATGACATCGGCGCACGCGCGGCCCTTGTACGGGATGAAGCGCTTGGACTGGCTGGGCTCGAGCCGGCTTTCCTGCGGCATGAAATCAGTCGGCGAGTTGGGGTAGAACGTGCCGAACTCGTGGTGGAGCAGGAACTCATCGGCGCCCGCGCGCTCCCAACGTGCGTCGAGCGCCTGGATCCCGGCGAGGATGGGCGTGTCGGCTTTCCCGGTGTTCTTGAAATAAACCGTCCATTCCACCGTGGGAAAATCGCGGTAGCCGACGGCGACGCAGCGGACCTCCAGGCCGGACTTCAGGTCGGTGTAGGTGGCGACGGCTTCCCGCCGCTGCGCGTCGAGGTCGCGCTGGGTGTGGCGCACTGACCAGCCGGGCAGGAGTTCCGCGGACGGTTTTCCGTCGTAGGCGAACGAGAACGGCAGTTGCGCCGGCACGGCGCCGGGGGAGGGCGGGAGGAATTTGCCGAACCAGCCGCCGGCTTCGGTAAATTCCTGGGTCGATTGGGGAATGGCCTGAGGCGCGGGTTCCGCCGCGGCCGAGAACGCACCGATGACCAGCAAGGCAACGGGTAGGCGAGTCATGAGCCGACTCTGCGCCTCACTGACAGTACTGGCAAGCCGTGCCCGTCGAGGGGAGCTGTCGGTTTCGCGCGCGGTCAGAACTCGGTGCTTTCATCGCATTCCTCACTCACGGAAACATTACGCCCGCCCGCTTGGGTGCGCCCAGTGGCGGGTTCAGACCGTGTTCAACCCCGCCTGCCGAAACAAATGTGCCCGGTCATGTCCGCCCCGACTCTCCCACTGCTGCCTGCCGCCCAGGCGGAGCACTCGGTGGAAAGTCTCCACGCGATGCACGGGTGCCAGCGGCCCTGGATCTACTGGCTCAGCCTGCTCGGGGCGGGTGCGGCGCTCGGCGCCCTGCCGCTGGTGCCGGTTGAGGTTACCGTGCGCTCGAGCGGCATCGTGCGGCCCGCCTCCGAGCGCACCGAGCTCAAGGTCGCCATCAGCGGGCGGATCGCGAGCGTGCTGGCGCACGACAACGACCACGTGGCCGCCGGTCAGCCGCTGCTGGAACTGGTCGCCCGCGACGCCGGGGAGCGGCTCGACCGCAACCGCACCCTCCAGCGCGAGAAGTCCGGTCTCATCGCTGACTTGGCGGAATTAACCGCGAGGCTCGCCCAGCCGGGCCGCGCTGACGGCGTCTCCGCGGATCCCGCCCCGGTTACAGTGAACCTCCGGACGCCGATGCTGGCCCGCGCGCACGCCCAGTTTCGCGCCCAGTACGCGGCGAACCGGCTCACGCTCTCCCGGACCCGGATGGTGTGCGATCGCACAACTGAGCTTGCGGCCAAGGGCATCGTGACGGACCAGGAGCGCGACGACGCCCGCTATGCCCGCGACCGCGCCGCGGCGGATCTGGAAATGCTCGTCCAGCAGACGCTCTCCGGCTGGCAATCGCAGCTCCGCGACGAGCAGACCGCACTGGACCAGTTGGTTTCCGAGGAGAAACGGCTGCAGGAGGAACTCACGCTCTCCACGGTCCGGGCGCCGGCCGCCGGCACGGTCCAGGGCCTGATCGGTCTGAATCCCGGCACCTTTGTCAGCGCCGGCCAGTCCTTCGGCTACGTTTCGCCCGACGACCGGTTGCTGGTGGAAACCTACGTGTCACCGAAGGACATTGGCCTGCTCGGGACCGGCCAGCGGGCGCGGCTGCAAATCGACGCCTATCCCTACACGCAATGGGGCATGCTCGACGCGGTGGTCGAGAGTGTGGCGGCCGACGCCACCGCCAGCGGGCAGCAGGCCGCGTTCAAGGTCATCGTGCGCCCGGCCGCACTCGTACTTTGGCTCCCGAACGGCGCCACGGGAGCTCTGCGCAAGGGCATGACGCTCACCGCGCGCTTCGTCGTCGCCCGCCGCAGCCTGCTCCAGGTCCTGTATGAGGACGCGTCCGCCTGGCTGAACCCCTCGGACCGCCCGTCGCCGAGCTGAACCCATTTCCCGGCAATTCCGCCGGAAAACAAGAAAGGAAAAAATGAAACAGTTGATGGAAAACGAACTGACCAACGTGAGCGGTGGCGGGGACTACGATGGCGACCTGCCCGCATATACCCCGACTCTGGGCACGGCCTACATCGCGGCCATCCTGGCGCTCCTGGCGCCCTCGCGAATCGTCCACCCCGCGGATTAACCCTGAACACTAGGAGAAAAAATATGAATGCACTGACACAGAAGGAATTGGAACAAGCTGAAGGTGGCATTGCGCCGGTGGTGATCTGGTTCGCCGCGGCGTTTGCGGGCGCGGTCATCGGCGGGGTTGTGGAAAAGGTTTTGGATGACTGGCCGGACTTTAAGAAAGGTGTGATGGAGGGCTATAACAGCACAGTCACTTCGAACTAACGGAGGAATATCATGAATAATTCATATGCATTGGCCGAGCGTGACTTGGTTTCCGTCCAAGGTGGGACGGGTAGCAATGGCGACGACAATATCGCAAGGGACATTGGCCAGTATGTGGGGGGATTCTACGGGGCCCTATTCGGGCACCCCATTCTAAGCAATCTGCCGTATTTCGGCTCGATGTTCGCGAACTTGTGTGCGTTTCGGGCGGCGACGGAGTGAAGAAACTCGTGCCTTGCGATCCAACGGTCGTAAGGCACGAATCATTCAAGCCATGAATAAGTCGGAGAAGAAGGGTCCGTCGTATTTGTTCGTCTTCATCATGGGTATGTTGACCGTGATTTTGGCGAGAATTGTCGCTGCCATGTGCGTTCACTGGCCCGATTTCAAGAAGGCCATATTGAGTATGTGGAACTAGGGTGGCCAGGGTGAGTCCACGTGGTGGGCGCGCCTGAAGCCGTGTCAGGAGCCAAGCGCGGGGCTGGGCCCAAAGCGCCGCCGCCTGACTTCCGGTCGGGTTTGCGTGCGGGAACGGAGTAATGCGGTTTCACCTTCGTCGGTGAAGCATAGGTGGCGTCGTGCAACAGAGCCCGGTTTGAGTCATGAGGAACTTTCGTCAGCGTGATGCCACCGACTGCGGGGCGGCGTGCCTCGGCTATGTCGCTGCGCACCACCGGCAGGTGTTTCCCCTCGCCCGGCTGCGGCAGTTGGCAGGCACCAACCAGCGGGGCTCCACCGCGCTCGGCCTGATCGAGGCGGCGCAGCAGCTGGGCTTCACCGCCAAGGGCGTGAAGGGCACCGCCGACGCCCTGCCGACGGTGCCGCTGCCGGCGATCGCCCACTGCCTGATCGACCAGCGGCTCCTGCACTTCGTCGTGCTGGTCCGGTGGACGCCGAAGCACGCCAAGGTCATGGACCCGGCGGTGGGCCGGGTGGAGAGGTGGGCGCACGAGAAATTCAAGTCCGTCTGGACCGGCGTCCTGATCCTCCTCGCGCCCGGCGAGCACTTTGAGCCGGGTGACCACACCGTTTCTCCGGCGCGGCGGCTCTGGGGACTCCTGCAGCCGCATGGTGCCGTGCTGACCCAGGCCTTCGTCGGCGCCGTGCTCTCCACGCTCCTCGCCCTGGCCACGTCGATCTACGTGCAGAAGATCGTGGACAACGTCATCCCCGACGGGAACCGCCAGCTCCTGAACCTGCTTGGCGTGGCGATGCTCGCGGTGCTCGGATTCAAGCTCGTCCTGGGCGTCTTCCAGTCGCTGCTCTCGCTGCGCACGGCCCAGAAAATCGACGTCGCGCTCATCCTCGCGTACTACCGGCACCTGATGCGGCTGCCGCAGCCGTTCTTCGACACCATGCGCGTCGGCGAGATCACGTCGCGCGTCGCGGACGCCGTGAAGATCCGCAATTTCCTCAACACCGCGCTGCTCAACCTCGTCCTCAATCCGCTGATCCTGGTCTTCGCACTGGCGGTGATGTTTTGCTACTCGTGGAAGCTGGCGCTGCTGTCCCTCGCGCTCGTGCCGGTCAACGCCGCGCTCTACGGGTTCATCAACCTGCGCAACCGCACCTACCAGCGCCAGCTGATGGAGCGCGGCGCGGATTTCGATGCGCAGCTGGTCTCTTCGCTCCACGCCCAGCCCGCCATCCGGCGTTTCCAGCTCGAGGAACTGGAGGGCTTCAAGACCGAGACGCGCCTCGTGCGGCTGCTCAAGACCGGCTGGCGGGCGTCCATCGCCGCGCTCGGCACCGGCACCGCCGGCACGTTCATTACCTCGGCCTACATGATCGGCCTGCTCTGGCTCGGGGCCGGCCTCGTGCTCGACGCCGGCCTCACCCCCGGCGAACTCATGTCCTGCTACACGCTCGCCGGCTACCTCACCGGGCCCATCACCGCGTTGCTCGGGCTCAACGGCGCCATCCAGGAAACCCTCATCGCCACCGACCGGTTGTTCGAGATCATGGACCTCGAACTTGAGCAGGACCAGGGCACCATCGCTTTCGCGCCGGGTCATTCCTGCGACCTCCGCTTCGAGGGCGTGTCGTTCAAGCACGCCGGCCGGCTCACCACGCTGCACGACATCACGCTGACGCTGCCCGCCGGAAAGATCACGGGCCTCACTGGCGCCTCCGGCTGCGGCAAGAGCACGCTGCTGGCGCTGGTGCAGCGGCTCTACCTGCCGGCGCAGGGTCGCATCCTGATCGGCGGGATTGACCTCAACTATTTCCAGCTCGCCAGCCTGCGCCGGCACCTCGGGGTCGTGCCGCAGCAGACGCACCTGCTCTCCGGCACTATTTTGGAAAACCTCGCGCCCGGTGACCCGCAGCCTGACCTCCAGCGCCTGCTGACGCTATGCCGCGAGGTTGGGGCGCTCGAGTTCATCGAAAAGCTGCCGCAGGGGTTCTTCACCCACCTCGCGGAGAACGGCGCCAATCTCTCCGGCGGCCAGCGCCAGCGGTTGGCGCTGGTGCGGGCGCTTTATCTCGAGGCGCCCATCCTGCTGCTGGACGAGCCGACCTCCGCGCTCGACCCGGCGGCCGAGGAGGCGTTTATCCGGCTGCTGCTCGCGCTGCGCGCCGCGGGCAAGACGATCATCGTCGCCGCGCACAACTCCGGCCTACTCGCTGCCGCCGACTGCGTGGTGCAGATGGACGCCGGCCGGGTCATTTCCCGGACACCACTGAAGGAGACGCCGTTAGCAATCCCCGTGGTCAGCGTGGCGTGAAGCACATGGTTGGATCAGGTTGGTCTCGCGGCTTACGGCAAGATTACGCGGAGGTGGTCGGAGGGATGGAGGCGTGTGAACAGGGTGGCTTCGCCAACCGGGCAAGACATCCACACGGAATTCAATGAACCGCGATGCGTTACCGCCTCGAGATTGGTGAGGAAGCCTTGGAGCAGCTGCGGGCCTTGCCGTCAGAACTGCGCCGCCGCATCGGGCAGAGGCTCGACGCGTTGCAGGCTGACCTGCAGGGCGATGTACGGAAACTGGCGGGCCAGGCCGGCAAGTACCGCCTGCGTGTCGGCGATTATCGCATCCTCTTCACGCTGGAAAACGACCTGGTCTTCGTTCATCAGGTGAAGGACAGAAAAGATGCCTACCGCGACTAAACGCCCTGTCCGAACCAAGCCATCGCTGCACCGCTTGAGCGCCGAGGTGGCGCGCTTGCGTGCCCGCGTGGAGGACCTGGAGGATCTGCGCGACCTCAACGCCGCGGTCGCGCGCAATGCGGGCAAACCCGGCACTCCCTGGGCGCAGGCCCGCAAAGAACTCAAGCTCGCCTGAGTGAGGGGCCAGCAGGGGTCGGGCTGTGGTTGCCCTGAACTATTGGAGGGTGGACCGACGCAATCCGCGCCGCGTTTTCCCTGCAGGCCCACTACGCAAAGGAACCTGAGCTACCGGCGGACGAGAATCTCCCACACCCAGCGCCGGTGGGGACCGGAGAGGATGACGGGGTCGAGCGCCTGCGGAACCCAGACCAGAACCAACGGGGAATGACGCCAATTGGCAGCTGCACGCCGCCACCGATCGGCTAACGGTCGAGTCGCAGCCGCCCGAAACGGATTGAGGTGCGCATCCGGTCAGGCTGGTTCGAACTGTCCCAGACGCAGAGATAGGTGCCCGGCGTGGTATCCTCGATCAGGGTCGCGTAGCTGTTGCGGACATGCCCGTCGAAGAAGGTCCGGGGCTCCGACCAATCGCCGGCCGCGGATTGGACCACGTAGCGCAGCGCCTGGCGCACGTGGGACGGACCGTCGTTGTAGACGTAGATGTGCCGCCCCTGCGAAACCCGGCTGTAGAAGCCCTTGGCGTCCGTGTTGTAGAGCCGGGGTTCCGGTTTCGCGACCGACCAGGTGCGGCCACCGTCACGGCTGACGCTCGAATAGGCCACCGGCGGATCCAGCGCGACGCGGCCGGCGGGCACGTCCACCACATAGGGGGCCGTGCGGATGACCATCTTCAGTTCGCCGGGCTTGTCGCCCACGTCGATATTGCCCTCCGACAATGCCACCTTCAGCGGTTCCTCCTGGGGAACATAGCCCGCGAGCCGCCAGACGATGAGGTTGGTGCTCTCCAGAACGAACTGCCGGCTGTCGCCCAGTGGATCGTGGTCTTTGGTGCTGCGGCAGGCCGCCAGCAGGTAGCGCACCTGACCGTCCACCTGCGTGGCGAAAATGCCGGAGTTGGTAATGAGCGGCGAGTGGTAGTGGACCGTCAGCTCCACGGGGTGCCACGATCTGCCGCCGTCCGGCGAATAGGCGGCGCACAGCACGCTATCGATGCTGTCGGGATAGTAGCGGGGACATTTGATCGCAAAGCACCAGACGATGTCCTGCCCGGGAGGATGATATAGCACCGAATTGGCGTAGGCGTATTGCACGCCGCCCGGTTCCGGCAGCCGGGATTGAAAGACCGGCACCGGCGCCTTCCAGGTCGCGCCGTTGTCGGTGCTGCGGCAGCAGACAATATCCCCCATGTCGGACGTGCCCTCGAATTGCATGCCGTAGGTGACGAGCAATTGGTGATCGTCCCAGCGGGCGATGAAGGGCTGCCAGAGGCGGTCGTAAACGTTGGACTCCTGAGTCAGGCTCCGAACTTGCACCACATCGGTCACATCCCCGGTCGACTCGATGGCCGAAAGGAGGGCGCAATCTGTCGAAATGAACAATGCCGCCGCCAGGACGATCCTCTTCATGTGGAAAGAAATTGAGGTGATTCCGGTCGGTCCGACCGTTGGGAGGATGAGTGCATGATGATGGGTCGGGATGGGAGAAGAGCAATTTCGTTCGGGAGAACGGAAAGCGGGCAGGGTGGGCGGGGAGTCGGCAGCAACCAATACCGGCGGGCGGACGGAGAGGTTTACCGATGCGCCAGGATCTCGCGCACCCAGCGGCGGTGGGGGCCGGAGAGGGTGACGGTGTCGAGCGCCGCCAGCGGCACCCAGACCAGGCCGGCGGGGAGCTTTCCGCGAGGCGCGGGGGCGCGGTGGATCGACTCCGTGATCTGGTAGCGCGTGATGCCGCGGCGTCTTTTCGCGAGGAGCTTTCCGCCTACGACTTCGTCTTCGGCGAGACCAGCCTGGGCGGCGGTGGGGAGCTCGTGCATCCCCGAAAACCGGCGCGCGCCCTTCGCCGAGAGGTGCAGCAACAGCGCGCCGTTGCGCTCGCACCAGACGCGGGTGACGGCAACTTGCTCCATCTTCTTCGCGGCGAGCCGGGGGTAATTCTCCGGATCGCCGCGCCGGCGGGCGGCGCAGAATGTGCGCACGGGGCAGGTGGGGCAGAGCGGGTTCTGGCGGAGGCACACGGTCGCGCCGAGTTCCATCATCGCCTGGTTGTGGTCGCCGGGATTCGTGGCCGGCAGGAGCCGGGCGGCGAGCGGCGCAAAGACCTTGGCGGCGCTGGCGGAGTCGCGGAACGGCGAGGCGTCCGCCGTCAGCCGCGCGAGGATGCGGACGACGTTGCCGTCCACGCACGCCGCGGGCGCGCCGAACGCGATGCTGGTGATCGCCGCGGCGGTGTAGGGGCCGACGCCGGGCAGTTCCCGCCAGGCCTCCGGGGTGCGCGGCGGCGCGGGGAGGGCGGCGATGAGCTGGGCGAGCTGGTGGAGGTTGCGGGCGCGGGAGTAGTAGCCGAGTCCCTCCCAGAGCTTGAGCACCCGGGCCGGGGACGCGGCGGCGAGCGCGGCGAAGTCCGGCAGCTCAGCCAGCCAGCGCGCGAGGTAGGGGAGGACGGTCTTCACCTGCGTCTGCTGCAGCATGAACTCGCTCACGACGGTCGAGTAGAGCGACGGGGCCTGGCGCCAGGGCAGCGGGCGGGCGTGGACGCGGTACCACGCGAGCAACGCGCGCGAGAAACCGGCACGGCGGGCGATCAGGGGAGGGGCCACAGGAGGCCCAAGACGCACCAAACCCGGTTTTTGACCAAGCAGAATCTTTTTGTGCTTTCGGGGCTTTCTGTGGCCAACTCTCCCCATGCCCAAGCCACCGCCGGAGGAGGAGCCCAAGAAACTCGCCTCCTACACCGCCAAGCTCGACGACGCCCAGATGGAAAAACTGCGCGCGATCTGCGCGGCACGGCACTTCGAGCCGTTCGAGGTGGCGTACACGCGGTTCGCGTACAAGTCCGACCCGGCGCGGATCAACGTCTGCGCCTACACCAGCGGCAAGGTGGTCATCGCCGGCAAGGGCACGGAGGAGTTTGTGACGATGACGCTCGAGCCCGAGGTTACGGGCGCGGCGAAGCTCGGCTACGACGAGGTGCTGCACCCCGACTGGTACGAGTCGCACGCGGGCCTCGACGAGAGCGGCAAGGGCGACTTTTTCGGGCCGGTGATCGCGGCGACGGTCATCGCCGACCGGCCGGCGATCGAGGCGTGGATCAAGGCCGGCGTGAAGGATTCGAAGCAGATCGCCGAGACGCAGATCATCAAGCTCGACAAGCTGATCCGCGGGACGAAGGGCGTGGTGATCCGGACGCGGTTCGCCGGCATGCCACGCTACAACGAGCTGATGGGCCGCCCCCGGGCGAACCTGAACAGCCTGCTGGCGTGGATGCACGCCTCGGCGCTGAACGAGGCGCTGGTGGCGAAGCCCGTGGCGTGGGGCCTGCTCGACCAGTTTTCCAAGCAGCCGCTGGTGCAGCGCGAGCTGGCGAAGCAGGGCTGGAAGGATTTCGACCTGCGCATGCGGACGAAGGCGGAGGAGGACCCGGTGGTCGCGGCGGCGTCGGTCGTGGCGCGCGCGGAGTTCGTGCGGCAGATGCACACGCTGTCCAAAAAGCTCGGCGTGAAGCTCCAGAAGGGCGCGGGCCCGCTGGTGAAGGAGCAGGCGAACGAAATCATCGCGAAGTTCGGCGCGCGGGCGCTGGGCGAGTTCGCGAAGCTGCATTTCCGCACGGCCTACGAGGTCGTGTCCGCCGCGGGGAAGCTCGACGAGCTGCCGCTCAAGCCGCCCCCGCCGAAGATGGAGTGGGGCAGGTAAGCCGCGCCATGGCCAAGCGTCGCCAGCTCCGCGCGTTCGACCTCAAGCAGATTGAGGGCGTGGCCGAGTTGATCGGGGTGGACGAGGCCGGCCGGGGCGCGCTGGCCGGGCCGGTGGTGGCGGGCGCGGTGCTCGTGACGCAGGAATTTCTCGAGGGGCGCTGGGCGGTGGGCCGCGCGGGCCGGGTGAACGATTCGAAGCAGCTGACGCCGGCCGAGCGCGAGGCGCTGTGGGCGGAGTTCGAGACGCTGGTGGCGCAGAGGCAGATCCACGCGAACTTCGGCGTGGCGGACGTGGCGGAGATCGAGCAGTTCAACATCCTCGGCGCGACCAAGCTCGCGATGCGGCGCGCCATCGGGGGCATCTACCCGCCGGAGGCGTTCGCCCGGAAGACCGAGCCCGACCTGTTCGCGTCGCCGGAGGAGATCGCGGCGTTCCAGCCGACGGTGTCGGCCAAGATCCTGGTGGACGGGCTGGCGCTGCGGCACTTCCCGTACCCGCACCACAGTATCGTCAACGGCGACGCGCGCTCGCTGTGCGTGGCGATGGCGAGCATCGTGGCGAAGGTCACGCGCGACCGGCTGATGAACGAGCTCGACCGGAAATACCCCGGCTACGGCTTCGCGCAGCACAAGGGCTACGGCACCGAGGAGCACCGGGAGGCGGTGCTGTCGCGCGGGCGCTGCCGGGAGCACCGCGACCTGTTTTTGCGGAAGCTCTTCGCCGGGCGCGTGGACCCGGCGCAGATGGAATTCCTTTCGGACGGCGGCCGGGAAACTCCAAGCTAGTGCCGGCCGGGCCGGTCCACTAACGTGTCTGCCATGGCTGAACCCGTCTACACCGGCATCAAGAATTTCCGCGCCGTGGACGAGACGCTGATCACGGCGGGCCAGCCGACTGTGCCGCAGTTGCAAAGCGTGGCCGCGGCGGGGTTTCAGACGGTCATCAACCTGGCCCTGCACGACCAGCCGCGGTACTCGCTACCCGACGAGCCGGGCACCGTGGCCGGCCTCGGGATGGCGTATGTCCATATCCCGGTGCAATTCGAGGCGCCCACCGAGGCGGACCTGCTGGCGTTCTGCGCGGCGATGGAGGCCCACCGCGGGGAGAAAATCCTGGTGCACTGCGCAGCCAACATGCGGGTGACGGCGTTTCTCGGACTCTACTGGGCGATCCGGCTGGGCTGGCCGGAGGAGCGGGCGTTCCAGCTCCAGCGCGGAGTCTGGCAGCCGAACGAGGTGTGGGCCGGCTTCATGGCGGCAATGCTCGCGAAGCACCGCGGCACCAACCGGGGCGGCGCATGACGGCGGGGACGGTCAGAAACCTGCTGGCAACCGGGCTCGCATTGGCGGCGAATTTGGTTTTTGCAGAAGCCGTGCCAAACGACGACTGGGCTCCGGACGGCCCGCCCACCCCGCTCCTGAAGGTTGGCGAGATTCTGCCGCCGCGCCCGCACGCGCCGCAGTTTCCGCCGAAGGACGCGCGCACGCTGTTCACCGACGCCGAGATCAAACAGGCGCGCGAAAACGTCGCGCAATACCCGGCGGCGAAGGCGGTGGCCGCCAAGATCCTCGAGGAGGCCGACTACTGGGCCGCATGGTCGGATGAGGCACTGCGGGACGTGGTGTCGAGCGCCGAGGTGCCGCGCTCGTTCGAGTGCTGCAACGAGGGCTGCCCCGTCCACGGCAAGAAGATCTTCGAGGCCACGGGCACGATCTACCCGTGGATCATCGACCCGAAGGACCCGTACAAGGTGAAGTGCCCGATCGGGGGCGAGACCTACCCGAGCAACGACTACGGCAAGTTCTACCGCAGCGGGTTCAAGGACCGGAGCGATTTCAACGGGCCGTACGTGGACGACGGCCGGGGCTGGGTCGGGCCGAACGGCCAGCGCTACTGGTTCGTCGCCTGCTGGAACCACTGGCTGTGGGTGATGCACCAGGTCGCCCCGCACCCGAACCTGCAGGGCGGCCTGGCGGCGCTCGGCCGCGCCTACCTGCTGACCGGCGACGCGCGCTACGCGCACAAGGCCGCGGTGCTACTGTGCCGCATCGCCGAGGTCTATCCGAACATGGACCACGAGAGCCAGTCGCGCTACGGGCAGCTCATGGCCGAGAAGGACGGCACGCGCTACGCCGGCAAGGTCGTCAATGCCATCTGGGAGACGTATCTCGTGGCGCAGTTCGCCGAGACCTACGACGCCGTGTGGGAGACGATCCCCGGCAACACGGAGCTGCAGAAACTATACGGCCAGCCGGCGCCGGCGCTGCGCGCGCTGATCGAGGGCAACATCCTCGAGGAGGGCATCGACGCCGTCTACCAGAAGCGCGCCCGGGGCAACTACGGCATGCACCAGCGCGCGCTGCTCGTGCTCGCGATCGTGCGGCAGCACGCCGACAACCGCCGCTACCTCGCCACTGTGCTCGACCAGCCAAGCGGCACCGTCTACCTCGGGCTCCGCACCGCGCTGAACACCTTCGTCTGGCGCGACGGCCAGCCGTTCGAGTCGCCCGGCTACAACGAGCTCTGGGTCCAGAATCTCACCGCGCTCACCGAGCTGCTGCCCAAGCTCGGCGTGGACATCTCCACGCTGCCGCGACTGCGCCGGCTCTACGACGCGCCGCTGGCGAGCATCGTGGTCGGCAAGCACACGCCGGCCATCGGCGACACCACCGGCGTCTACGGCGGCATCCTCGGCGAGGACGCGGCGGTCTACCAACAGGCGCTCCGCACCTACGCCGATCCGCGCTATGCGCAGTTCCTCGCGGGCTTCGGCGCGGGCGGGGCGGACGGCTTCCGGAATTTCGCGTCGTTGCTGCACGCGCCCGTCGCCGCCGCGCCGGCCCCGGAGGGCGGCCGCCGGGTGCCGCCGCAGCCGTCACGGCTGCTGTCGGGCTTCGGCCTCGGTATCCTCAACAACGCCGCGGACGACACCGGGGTGTCGCTCTATTTCGGGCAGCACGTGAACCACGCGCACTACGACCGGCTGCAGTTCGACCTCTACGTCCACGGCCAGCCGATGACGCCGGACCTCGGCTATCCCGACGCGATGAACGAGTACGTGCCGGGCATCTACACCTGGTCGTTGCACACGATCTCGCACAACACCGTGACCGTCGACGCCACGCCGCAGCCCGGGAGTCCTCCCGGCGTGGTTCAGCTCATGGCCGAGGGCGCGGGGGCGCGGGTGCTCGAGGTGAACGCGCCCGGCACGTACTCGCAGTGCGAGACTTACCGGCGTACGCTGGTGCTGGTGGACACCGGCCCGCACCAGAGCTACCTCGTGGACTTCTTCGAGGTGACGGGCGGGCGGGAGCACGACTACAGCCTGCACGGGCCGCCCGGGACATTTGCGCTCACCGGCGGCCGCTGGACGGCGCCCGCCAAGGGCACGCTCGCGGGGGAGAACGTGGGGCTCGACGAGATCTACGACGATCCCGTGCTGGGGGCGCCCGGCTACAAGGGCGGCTTCATGAGCTACCGCGGCTCGGGCTTCCAGCATTTCACGGGCGTGCAGCGCCACGAGGACGGCGAGTGGACGGCCGACTACGCGCATGAGAAGGATCCCGCGGCCCGGCTGCGCCTCCGCGTGCTCGACCAGCCGGGGCAGACGGTGATGCTGGCCGACGCCCGCGTCACGCCGGTGAAATTTCCCCAGGTGCTCAAATACGTGCTTGCCCGCCGCACCGCCGTGCCCGGCGAGAAGCTCGCGAGCACGTTTGTCAGCGTGCTGGAACCGCACACGGGCGAGCCGCCCCTGCGCAGCGTGAGCCGGATGGATCTCAAGCCGGGCACCGCGGTCATCGCCGTCCGCACCGACGGCCGGACCGATGTTATCGTCCACGCCCCCGCGGGTGCCATCGTGCGGCTGGGCGCGGCGGGACACGAGTTGGTCGTCTCGGCGCAGGCCGCCGTGGCAACGTTCGACGCCGCCGGGCAGCTGGAGCGGCTCTTCTTTGCGGGCGGCCCGTCGGTGGTGATCGATGGCACGAAGCATCGCGCGCCGCCGCGCGCGGCCGGCCGGGTGACGCACATTGATCCCGTCAAGGAGCGCATCACCGTCCAGCTCGACAAGAATCTCCCCTTCGCCGTGCCGGATGCCGCCGTACTCGTCGGGCACGTGGTCAGCTTCGCCTCGCCGGCCGGCGCCACCGCGCACACCGTCGCCACGGCGGCGGTCGTGGGCGGGGAGCTCACGCTCACGACCAAGGACGACCTGATCGTCGGCCTGTTCCGGGTGGGGTCCGTGGAGGGAAAGACGGTCCACACGCCGACGCGGCTGGTCTTCGCCCCGTCGTACGCGGGGACGACGGCGCTCGACAGCTTTTATCACCCCATCGGGCTGGTGCGGTCGGCGGACCAGGATCGGATCGAGCTGGTCACACCGCCGGAAGCCGGCGCGGCGCTCGCCGGCCGCGATGTGTGGCTGAGCAGCGTCGGCCCGGGCGACCGGCTGGAGGCGCCGTGCGTCTTCGCGTGGCAGCGGGAGAGCCGTTGACCGGAGGCCGCGGCTGCCCCCATAACACAGCGATGTCCGGGAAGAAACACTCCTCGCTTGACCGCGTGCTCGGGCGGCTCGACACGCTCGACTCGGTCAACCTCGCCAACCTCGTGCAGCGCCTGGCGCGCGAGCGCGGGCTGTTCGAGGACATCTTCAACACCCTGCACGAGGGCGTGCTCGTGATCAGCGCCGACGGCCGCATCGAGTACGCCAACACCGCCGCGCAGCGTCTGATTGGGCTCGGCACGGACGAGCTCGCCGGCGAGACGCTCTGGCGGCTCATCCCGGGGCTGCGCTCGTCGCTCGAGGCGCTCCTGGAGACGCACGGCGCGGCGCCGTCCGTGGTCGCGCGGGAGTTCGACCTCACGTATCCCGAGCCGCGCAGCGTGCGGCTCTACATGGTGCCGTTCCACAGCGACGGGAAGGGCGCGGCGCCGCGCCGCTTCGCCGCCATCCTGTCCGACATCACGCAGGACAAGCAGACCACGGCGGCGCGCATCGAGAGCGAGCGCACGTCCTCGGTCCTGCTGCTTGCAGCCGGCGTGGCGCACGAGCTGGGCAACCCGCTCAACTCGCTCACCATCCACCTCCAGCTCATCGAGCGGAAGCTGCGGAAATTGAAGGCGGCCAAGGACGCGGATTCCGCCGCGCTCGCCGAGTCCATCAACATCTGCCAGGAGGAGGTCCGCCGGCTGGACGGCATCGTGACGAATTTCCTGGAGGCGATCCGCCCCCGCGCGCCCGACCTCGCCGAGACGAACCCCGCCGACGTGCTCGCGGAGGTGCTGCGGTTCCAGCAGGGCGAGCTCGCCGACCGCGGCATCACGGTCGAGGCCGAGACGCCCGCCGACCTGCCCACGGTGATGGCGGACCGCAACCAGCTGAAGCAGGTGTTCTTCAACCTGATCAAGAACGCCGTCGAGGCGATGGCGCCGGGCGGCAAGCTCAAGATCCGGTCGCGCGCCGACGACGACAGCGTGTTCCTGCTCTTTGGCGACAGCGGCTCCGGCATCAAGCAGGGCGACCTCGGCCGGCTCTTCCAGCCCTACCACTCGACCAAGCCGGGCGGCCACGGCCTCGGCCTGATGATCGCGCAGCGCATCATGCGCGAGCACGGCGGGCAGATTGGCATTGAGAGCAAGGAAGGCGTCGGCACCGTCGTGACCCTGCAGTTTCCCCGCAAAGACCGCCGCGTGCGGATGCTGCGGTGAAGGCGGGTCTCCTTTTTTGTAGCCACGAGCGTGAGCGAGTGAAAATTCGTAACGCCAGCCTCCACTCGCTCACGCTCGTGGCTACTCCAGATCAACCTCCCTTTACCCGATGAAATCGTCCGTCCCCTTGAACGCCTCGTGGAGAATCATGCACGTCGAGCCCAACCTCGGGCTCACGGCCGGCTGCTCGCCGCTGCCCTTGGAGGAGCGCTGGGTGCCGGCGCAGGTGCCGGGCGACGTGCATCTCGACTACCGGCGTGCCGGGCTGATCGACGACCCGTTTTTTGGCATGAACCACGACAAGCTCCGCTGGATGGAGGAGATGGAGTGGTGGTACCAGGCCGAGCTCACGCCGCCGGCGGTGCCGCCGGGGCAGCGGCTGCACCTGCTATTCGAGGGCCTCGACTGCTTCGCGACCGTCTTTCTCAACGGCAAGGAGATCGGCCGGAACAACAACCAGTTCACGCCGCTGCGGGTGGACGTGACGGACCAGGTCATCGCGGGGCCGAACCGGCTCGAGGTGCGTCTCGGCGCGCCGCTGTTTCCGGAGGGACGCACCTACACGCCCGAGGTGCGGGGCTACGGCCAGATCACGCGGCTGCAGGTGCGCAAGTCCCAGTCGTGCTACGGCTGGAACATCTCGCCGCGGATGGTCACGATCGGCATCTGGAAGCCCGTCTCGTTCCTCCTGGTGGACGGCGCCGAGATCGCCGACGTTTTTGTCAGCACGGTGGCGGTGAAGGACGGCACGGCCGAACTCGAGGCGTTGGTTGAGCTGCGCCACAACCACGGCCAGCCGGGCGCGGTCGAGTGCGAGCTCACCGTGGCGGGCCAGGTGCGGAAGGTGTGCATCGCCTGCGATCCCAGCGGCGGCCGGCACACCGAGCGTTTCACCGTGCCGGCGGCCAAGCTCTGGTGGCCGCACGACCACGGCGCGCAGCCGCTCTACGACTGGAGCGCCACGATCCGCCGCGGCGGGAAGGAACTCGACCGGCGCAGCGGGCGCTTCGGCATCCGCACCGTGGCCCTGATCCAGCAGCCCGACGACGACGGCGGGATCTCGTTCGTCATCGCGATCAACGGAAAGAAAATCTTCCTCAAGGGCATGAACTGGACGCCGGCCGACGCGATCTTCGCGCGGGTGGACGGCGCCCGGTACGACCAGCTGCTCGCCGCGGCGAAGGGCGCCAACATCAATGCGATGCGCGTGTGGGGCGGGGGAGTGTACGAACAGGACGCGTTCTACGCGAAGTGCGACGAACTCGGCATCCTCCTCACGCACGACTTCATGTTCGCCTGCGGCTGCTACCCGCAGGATCCGGCGTTTTTGGCCGAGTGCCGTCGCGAGGCGGAGTTCCAGGTGCGGCGGCTGCGGCATTTCGCGTCGGTCGTCGCTTGGTTCGGCGACAACGAGAACGACGTGCTGGCCGACAACAGCTTCAACTACCCCGGCTACCGCCACAACCGGCTGAGCAAGGAAATCCTGCGCGACGTGGTGCAGACGCATGCGCCGCTCACGCCCTACGTGCCGACCTCGCCGTACTCGCCGCTGACCTACGACCAGAACGAGCCGAAGGAAGGCGACTGCCACATCTGGGGCCACGGTCTTTCCTACAAGGCGGATTTTTATGTGAAGCAGAAGCCGCGGATGGTGACGGAAATTGGGCACCTCAGTTTTCCGTCGGAGAAAACCATCCGGACCTACGTGAGCCCGCAGAACCTCTGGCCGGTGTACCACGAGGAGTATCTCACGCACGGTGCGGACTGCATCCGGCTCGACCGGCGGGAGCGCCACCGGCTGAATTTCGCCAGCATACAGGAACGCGGCTGGCCGGAACCGAAGACGCTGCCGGAGCTGATCGAGAAGACGCAGCAGCTGCAGGGCGAGGCGTCAAAATTCTGGATCGAGTTCTACGGCAACCAGCCGAACTGCTGGGGCATCTTCCTCTGGAACCTCGCCGACAGCTGGCCGCAGATGTCGGACGCGTACATCGCGTATCCGTACGACGTGAAGGCCAGCCTGGCCTACGTCCGCGACGCCTACGCTACCTTGAAGCGTTAGAAGCGGGTTGAAGCGACTGCCGTGCTCAGGTCTTCGCGGTGACTCCGCGATAGATCGCGTTCTTCAAGTCGCGTTGGTTTTCGTAGATCGAACCCCCGTGCTTGGCCGCCGGCAGCGGCAGGCGCACCGGCACATCGGCGAGGCGCGGCTGGCTGACGGGCGAGCCCTGCAGGACCGAGGCGGCGTAGGTCTCCCACGGCTTGTCGCCGGGCAGGAGCGGCCAGGCGTCGGCGGCGCAATATTGGAACAGCAGCAGTCGGCGCGCGTGGGGCGAGAGGTTGGGGGCCGAGCCGTGCAGGAGGCGGGTGTGGTGGATGGAGATACCACCGGCTTTCAGCAGGATCGGCACGGCACCGTCGGGCCGAAAGCCAGGTTCGGTCACGGCGCCGACGAACATCCCGTCCTGGTGGTGGTCGAGGATCGGGCCGCGGTGCGTGCCGGGCAGCACCATCAGGCAGCCGTTCTCGAGCGAGGAGTCGTCCATCGCCACCCCCACGGCCAGCAGGTCGTCGTTGGTGTGCGGGTAGAACGCCCAGTCCTGGTGCCACTCGACGGGGCTGCCGACGTTGGCCAGCTTGAGGTTGAGCTTGTTGCCGTTGCTCGCGATGGCCGGGCCGATCAGCTGGCTGACGATCGCCAGCACCTTCGGGTGGAGAATCGCGCGGCGGTAGGCCGGGTGCTGCTTGATCGGGTCCTTCAACCGGCGGAGGCGCGGCATCTCGGGCGTGTGGCTCGGCTCAAGATCGAAGACGGCGTCATTGGCCGTGACCGCGCGGGACTTTTCGACGAACTCATCGGTCACGCGCCGCAGCTCCTCGACCTCGGCCGGGGAGTAGACGTTTTCGACGCCAAGATAGCCCTGTTCGCGATAAAACTGGATTTGTGGCGGGGTGAGCATGGGTCTCGGGGCGGTTCCGGGCGCGCATCAAGAGGCAACCGCGCGAAATAATCGAGCCAGACTCACACCGCCGCTGCGCGGCGGAAATCTACCCGGCGGGGGACGACGCGGGAGCCGCCGCCGGCGCGGTCGACGGAGCCACGGACGGCGGACCCTCCACCGCCAGCTGGCGTTCGACGAACTGGCGGATATCGCCGAGCGTGCGGAAATGGCGCAGTTCCTCGTCGCTGATCGAGATGGGGAGCGCCTCCTCCGCCTTCATCACCGCCTGCATCAAAGTCAGCGAGTCGAGACCCAGATCCTCGACCAACCGGAGCTCATCGCCCGCGTTCCGGAACCGGATCCGCAGATCGGGCTCCACGTAGTGCTCGATGATGCCGCGAAGGGCCGCCAGCAGGTGCTCGGGACGGCCGGTTTGGCGGAATTGGCGCGCGGCCTCAAAGGTGGCGGGGGAACAGTGCTTGAGCATCGCCTGCAGGCGGGCGTCCGGTCCGGAAGGAGCGGCAGCGGGCGACTCCGAAAGAGAAACATGGTTTTCCAGATTGAGGTCGGTGGCTTGGGCCATGGCGGGGTTCTCCGGGTGATGGAGGTTGGTGGCAGATGGCTGGCCTGCCCAGGGTGGAAGCGAAGGATGAACTAGATTTCCAAGGCAGGTCGACCATGAAGACAATCCTGCGGAGGCAACCCGCTATCCGGGCAGGTCGGATGCGGCCCCAGACGGCCGCCAAGCCGAAGTGTGCCATTCTTTCCCATTGACCCCTCCGCCGCCGGCGAGTGATTGCTAGGGCATGGTGCCGAGCGTTTTGATCGTCGACGACGAGAAGCACACCCGCGACGGGCTGCGGCAGGCGTTGGAGGAGCACTACGACGTCTCGCTCGCGGCCAACGCCGAGGAGGCGTTCAACCTGATGGACGCGCAGCCGTTCGACGTGATCGTGACGGACCTGCGCATGCCCGGCAAATCGGGGCTCAAGGTCATCGACAAGGCACTCGCGCTCCCCAACCGCCCCGCGGTGCTGATGATGACCGCCTACGGCAACATCGAGACGGCGGTCGAGGCGATGAAGCGCGGGGCCGTGGATTTTCTCACCAAGCCGGTCAACATCGAGCGGCTCGAGGTCCTGCTCCAGCGCGCGCTGAAGACCAAGACGCTCGAGGTCGAGGTCCAGCAGCTCCACGAACGGCTCGACGAGAAATTCAGCTTCGAGGGCATCATCGGCACGTCGGCGAAGCTGAAGGAGGTCATCGACCGCGTGAAGCTCGTCGCCCCGTCGCGCGCGACCATCCTGATCGAGGGCGAGTCGGGCACGGGCAAGGAGCTGATCGCGCAGGCCCTCCACCAGGCCAGCCCGCGGGCCCGCGGGCCGTTCATCGCGGTGCACTGCGCGTCCCTCTCGGAGAGCCTGCTGGAGAGCGAGATCTTCGGCCACGAGCGCGGCGCGTTCACCGGCGCGAGCGAGCGCCGCATCGGCCGCTTCGAGGCGGCGGACGGGGGTTCGCTCTTCCTCGACGAGATCGGCGAGATCTCGGCCTCCACGCAGGTGAAGCTGCTGCGTTTCCTGGAGACGAAGAGCATCGAGCGGGTCGGCGGCTCGAAGCCCATTGAGCTCGATGTGCGCCTGATCGCGGCGACGAACCGCGACCTCGAGCAGATGGTGCGGGATGGGAAGTTCCGTGAGGACCTCTTCTTCCGGCTCAACGTCGTGCGCATTTTCCTCCCGCCGCTGCGCGAGCGCCCGGAGGACACCCCGCTCCTGCTGGCGCATTACCTGAAGGTCTTCAGCGAGGAGAACAAGCTGCCGCCGCTGACGCTCGAGCCGGGGGCGCTGCACACGCTGCAGGCCTACCCCTGGCCGGGCAACGTCCGCGAGCTGCGCAATTTCTGCGAGAACGCCGTGGTGCTGCACCACGGCGGCCGCCTGAGCGAATACGACCTCGACGCGAAATACCGCGGGGGCGTCGCGCCTGCGCCGGGTGCGACCGGCGCCGCGGCCGCGACGCCGGGCAACCCGCTGTCGGTCGAGCAGAACGAGCGGCGCCTGCTCCGCGAGGCGCTGATCAAGGCCCGCGGCAACCGCACCAAGGCGGCCGAGTTCATGGGCATCAGCCGCCGCACCCTGCACCGCAAGCTGGCCCAGTGGCCCGAACTGGACGTGACGGACAAATGAGCCGGCCCAAGACCGCCCAGGAGCTGATCCACTGGCTCGAGGAGGGCGCCGGCGCCCGCTGGGTGTTGCGCGCCGCGGTGGTGGGCGTCGTGCTGGCGCTCTCGCTGCTCGTGGCGTGGCGGCAGTTCCACGGCCCGGCGACCGAGGCCACACTCGTGGCGGCCGACACCGGCCGCCAGCTGGCGCGGGGCGCCGGCTTCACGACGCTCGTCAACTACCCGCAGACTTCGGCCTGCCTCGCCGCGCGCGGCGTGCGCTTCGACCCGGCGAAGCCGTATCCCGAGCTGCACCAGGCGCCGCTATATTCGCTGGTCATCGCCGCCGGCCTGCGCGTGCTGCCCGCCGGCCTGCGCGCGTCGCTGTTCGCCAGCGCGCCGGTGCCGCCCGACGGATTCGCGGCGGACTATTTTCTGCTGGGGCTCAACCTCGCGCTGTTCTGGCTGGCGGCGTGGCTGACGTTCGTGCTCGCCCGGCGGCTCTTCGACGCCCTCACCGGCTGGCTGGCGGCGGGCGCGCTGCTGGTGTCGGTCCCCGCGTGGCAGCAGACCGTGTCGGTCAACGGCACGCCGCTGCTCATGGTGCTGGCGCTGACCGCGTTCTGGCTGCTGGCGCGGGCCGAAGGGGAGGAGGGCGCCCCGGAGCGGCCCGTCCCGGGCTGGCTCGCGGCGCTCGGCGCGGTGTGCGGGTTGCTGTTCCTCGCGGAGTATTCCGCCGGCGCGCTGGTGCTGGTGGCGCTGGGTTACCTGGCGTGGCGGTTCGAGGGCCGCGACCGCTGGGTGGCGCTCGGCCTCGTGGCGGCGGGCTTTGCCGTGGTGACGCTGCCGTGGATCGCGCGCAACGTGGCGCTGACGGGCCACCCGGTCGCGCTGGCGGCGCAGAACCTTGCGCTCAAGGCCGGCGACTCCACCGCGGAGCCCGCGACCCAGCGCACCCTGCTCTCGGCCGTCCTGCCGGCGACTGACCTGAACAAGCTCGGCAACAAGACGCTGACCTACCTGCAGGAAAACCTGAAGTCGCGCCTGTGGTCGGGCGGCGGCCTGTGGCTGACGGCATTTTTCGTGGCCGGCTGGCTGTATTCGTTCCGTTCCGCGGCGGCGAACCGGCTGCGCTGGACGTTCACGGCGGCGCTCGCCGTGCTGCTGGTGTCGCAGGGGGTTTTCAACTCCGGGGAAAGCGAGCGGCTGGTGGCGTGCTGGCTCGCCCCGCTGGTGATGGTCTTCGGCGCGGGATTTTTCTTTGTCCTGCTGGGCAGCAATTCCGTGCTCGGCCCGTGGCCGCGCGCCTGCGCCGCCGCCCTCGTGGTCGCGCAGGCCCTGCCGCTCGCGCATGACGCGCTGGAGCCGCGGCGGCTGCACTTCAGCTATCCGCCGTATTTTCCCGGCCTCTTCACTGGGATACGGCAGGAGCTGGAGCGGCGCGACCCGGCGGGCCGCTTCGGCGTGATGGCCGACGTGCCCGCGGGCATGGCGTGGTATGGCGGCCGGCGGGTCTGGGCCCAGCCGGCGCGGCTGCGGGATTTCTACGCGGTGGCGTTCGAGCAGCCCATCGGTGCGCTGCTGCTCACGCCGCGCACCCTGGACCGGCCGTTTTTCAGCGAGCTCGCGGCCGGGGCGGCCCCCGCGTCGAAATCGCCGCCGGCCAGCCGTCCGGATGACTGGGGGCGGATCTATGGTGGGCTGTTCACGGGCTCGCTGCCGCTGGAGTTTCCCCTCAGCGCGCCCCAGCGGCTGGCGGACAACCTCTGC